>JALOAP010000070.1 GCA_023228745.1 Dehalococcoidia bacterium
GATGGCGTTCACGGTGACGCCGAAGGGCGCCAGTTCGAGCGCCCAGCAGCGCGTCATCATGCGGACGCCCGCCTTCGACGCGCAGTAGGCGAAGAGACTCGGCGCGGGGCGTTCCGCCGCGAGCGATGAGATGGTGATGATGCGGCCGCCCGTGTTCTGCCGGACCATCGCGCGGGCGGCGACCTGCACCGTGAGGTAGACGCACTTCAAGTTCACATCGATCTGCGTGTCCCAGTCCTCTTCGGTCATCGTGAGCACGGAACCGCCGCGCGCGATGCCCGCGTTCGCGACGGCGATGTGCAGCCCGCCGAGCTCGCGCATGGCCGTGTCGGCCATCTGCTCCAGTGCGTCGCGGTCGCGGACGTCGGCCTGGTTTGGCAACCGCCTTGGTGCCCGGTGTGGCGAACCATCGCGGCCGTCTCTTCGGCACGCTCAAGGAGCGCGTCGCTGGCGAGGATGGCAGCGCCCTGCTTCGCCAGTGCAAGCGAGATACCGCGCCCGATGCCGCTGCCAGCACCGGTAACGACAGCGACCTTTCCCGTGAGTTCGAACATGTTCCCCTCCCGCGGTTCGGCACACAGAGCGCCGAACCCGAATGTCGTTCAGGGATTCCTACAGGTTCTCGCGGTAGAACGCCAGTGTTTTGTCCCAGGCCTGCTTTGCGGCGGCGTCGTTGTAGGCGTCCGGGCGCTCATCGTTGAAGAAGGCGTGCTGCGTGCCCGGGTAGGTGATGAACTCGTGCGGCTTGTTGCGCTTCGTGAGCTCCTGCTCGTATGTGGGGATGTTCGGGTTCACGAAGTCGTCGTGTTCGGCCCAGAACGCGAGCACCGGCGCGGTCAGGCCATCCCAGTCGTACTTCACGGCCGGGTGCCCGCCGTAGAAGTCGACACAGGCGCCGACATCCTTGCCGTTCTTCGTGGCCGCGAAGAGGCTGAGCGCACCACCCATGCAGAAGCCTACAGTGCCGACCGGGCCGCCGGTCTGCTCCTTCAGGTAGTGGATGGCGCCGCGCAGGTCCTTCTCGGTCTGCTCGATGCTCATGGCCATCATCTCTTTGCCGGCCTCGTTCGGCTCGTCGGTGACTTTGCCGTGGTAGAGGTCGGGCGCGAGGGCGACGAAGCCCTCGTTCGCGAAGCGGTCGGCGATGTCCTTGATGTTGCTGTTGAGGCCCCACCACTCCTGGATGACGATGACGCCCTTCCCGGCGCCGCTGGCGGGCTTCGCCAGGTACCCGGAAGCCTGTCCGCCGTTCGAAGCGAAGGTCACGATCTCACCCATGTGCATCCTCCTGTGGTGTTCGCGGGATGCGTGGGCGTCCCTCTGCGGCACGTAGCCTACCGGAAAATGGGTGGAGGGGTGCACCGTCGCTGCCCGAACGCTGCCGCTGCGCTCGTAAGTCCTGGAGCCGGGGCCGGGAGCAGAAGAGACAAGCCAGACGAGCCGGTTAGCCTGCGCCCTCAGCGCCGCCCAGCCACGCCCCGGTGTAGGGATCAACAAAATCGAGGTGGTACTCCTCGGTCAGCAGCGCGCGCATGTCCTCAACTCTCGCCTCAACTGCCTGCTGCAGGGCCTCTTGTTCCGCCAGCGATAGTGGCCGCGAGTCCCCATCGGGCCGTATATGTTGCAGCTCGGCCAAGTACAGCGCACCCGTGCTCATGTACGTCCCGTTCGGCATCTCCAGAGACACAGCCCAAACCAACTGCCGATCGGACTTGTAATCGCCCTCATCCGACCAAACGTACACCAGCCGCGCTTCAAGTAGTCTCGCACCCAAGTTGCGCTCAAGCGCGACTTGTGCTGCCTGCTCTTGCGACACTGGCAGACTCGTGACGAGAACATCTTCGGCGAGTTGAGCCCGGCTACCCAATTCTTGATAGATGTGACAGGAAAACGACTCGAACGGCCAGGCCCTGCCTTCATCACAGCCATCGTTTGTGTTTGCGGCACCATTTACCGAGATGAGCAACGCCCCTCCCGTAATCGCGAGGACGGCGAGCGGGATGCTTCTACTTAGCCCCAGTCGTCTTGACATATCTTGCCACCTTCTCGCTCCGCCGTGTTGGCAATCCATCTGAGCCTTAATAACTGCAGGATGTATCGTAGATATAGAACTGCGTTCCGTTCGAATACGCTAAGGACCCCAGTGGCGTGGTCGACCAATAGAAGGGGTGGCTGGTAAGAGTGGTTAGCCAGCCGTCCTGCCATGCGCCATTGTGGTACAGATGCGCATCCCAATGACCGACTGCATTATTGAACCCGCCAGGCATCTGATCTGCCGTGTTCTTGACCTCGCCCGAAACCTCCACAGCATGAGGAACAAAGTATGCAGTGGGATTGTATCCCCCCGCTCGTTCCAGCCGGTAACCATTGGGAACCATCCAGCTGGAAGGAGAATCTCCCCGGGGACATTGTTGTACAAGACGGTGAAATATGGCACCGAACCCGCGGGAGGGGGCCGGTCTTGGTTTCGTAGCCAGGTGAGCTCGGCCTAGTAACTTGACTGACGACGAGCGGCCCTGACGACGTGTAGAGCCAACCCAGTTGAGCCCAATTTCCAGGAGCTGCAGTGTCAGTCAGCATTACCCAATCGGCAGAATATCCGGGCCCATACGGCGAGAGGAACGGACTGTAGCGAGCAATTTGGGCGTAGGCACCTCCGACTGGCCCCGGCAACCCAGTGTTCCATGCACCTGCGAATCCGCCACCGGGGAGAGGTGTGGGGGCCCGACCAGGGTTGCAAGATGCGACCACAGAGCTGGGTGAAGCAAGGAACATGCCGGCACCATGGATGGGAAGTGCTAGCAGGACTGGTTGAGCAGGACCCAGAAGACGGAGCGTGTTCTCTTCATACTTTACGCTCGTCTGTTGATAGTTCGAAGATTGCGGGGAGACTGCCATACAGATCTGAAAACGTCAAGGAGGGAGCTGCAAGCGCACAAGAGTTCCACATCCATCCCTCCTGTGCGTAATTCCAGGGCGCGAAGTTGGCACTCCGCGGCACGCAGCCCCCCGGAAACGGGCGGCGGGGTGCGCCGGGACAAGTCCGGCCACCCCGCAGGAGGGAACCCGCCCGCCTATCGCCCCGTCGTGGGGTCGATCACGTTCACGCGCTGAATGGAGTCGGCGGGGAAGCCGCCGCGCCGCGCGTGTTCCTGGATGAGCTCGGGGCTGGATGCCAGGTAGACGCAGTGAATCGCGTCCTCGGAGACGAAGCTCTGCACCCACTGGATCTGTTCGCCTTCGCGGCCAAGCTCGGGGCTACAATGGCGGTCACACTTCACCCCGGGGGACCAAACCATGTCCGACGTTGTGCTCTATGAACAGGAGGGCGCAGTCGCCATCCTGACCCTCAACCGGCCGGAAGCGCTGAACGCGATGACCGGCGAACTCCTCACGCGCGTGGCCGAACTGGGCGAAAAGGCGGCAACCGATGAGAGCGTGCGCTGTGTCGTCATCACTGGCGCCGGGCGCGCGTTCTGTGCGGGCGGCGACGTCAAGGGCATGGCGGCTCGACCGGCAGATGGTGGCGGCGGGCTTGTGAGCCGCGTCGATGTGCTGCGGCAACAGGAAGAGATTTCGCGGCTGCTCTACGAGATGCCGAAGCCAACGATCGCGATGCTGAATGGTCACGCCGTGGGTGCCGGTCTGAGCCTGGCCCTGGCAGCCGACCTGCGGGTGGCGAGCGACCAGGCAAAGCTGGGCACGGCCTTCGCGCGCGTCGGTTTCAGCGGCGACTTCGGCGGCACCTGGCTGCTGCAGCGGCTGGTTGGGCCATCGAAGGCGAAGGAGCTCTACTTCCTCGCGGACGTGATGGACGCGAACCGGGCACTGGAGTTGGGGCTGGTCTCGAAGGTGGTGCCGCACGATACGCTGCGCGAAGAGACGATGGCGCTGGCGAAGCGGCTCGCGGCGGGCCCGACGCTCGCCTACGGGCGCATGAAGGACAACTTCACCTTCGGGGCCACGAACACGCTCGCCGACACGCTAACGAAAGAGGCGGAGAACATGATCGCGAGTGGCCAGACGGAGGACCACCGCAACGCCGCGCGTGCCTTCGTGGAGAAGCGCGAGCCGGAATTCGTGGGGCGGTAGCCGGTAGCCGGTGGCCCGGGACAGTCGCGGCGCGGGCGGTGCATCCCGGGGCCTTACCGCGAGGTCCTAGGGCGGTAACCGGAGCGGACGTTGGAGTGGAGCACGAGCAGTAGCGCCGAAAGCTCCTCCGCAGTGCGGTCGAGGGGCTCGGCGCGCGGTTGGTCCAGCCAGCCGAGGGCGACGGCACGGTTGAGACGAGTGCGGAACGTAGCGAGCACCCTGCGGGCATGCCTCAGTTCGCGCAGGTGCCGCTGCGTGTCGCGGTGATCCGAGGGATTCCAGGGAACGGCGAGCGTAATCAATGCGGTGAGCGCGGCATCACTCAGCTCATTGAAGATCACGCGCCTCCGCCGGAGGGAGGGAAGCTGCTCGAGTTCGTGGACCTCCCGGGAAAGCTCCTCGGCCAAACGCTTGGCAACGAACTCCACAGAGTGCGCAGTTCGCACCGGACGTGCCTCCTTTCACCTTCACCTTCTCTTGGGAAGCGCGACGGGTGGAGGGATAAATAGTTGAATCAAGGTAAACCCGGCATTGTGCACACAAAGATCAGGAGGTTCACCCTCGGAAGGGCCGGGAATTCGTGGACGGGCCAGCTTCAGGTACCGCCCCCATCTTGCTCATCCTCGCCAGCGTCGGACCCGAGCAGCGCCCGGGAGATACCGAACGCAACGATGCCAACGACCAGGCCAAGGATGCCGAGGCCGATCAGACCGCGGTCGCCGTCGAGGAGGCCCCAAACGAGCGCCGCGGCCGCGACCGCGCCCAGGATCCAGGGCAGGAGGCCGGGCCGCGGGTAGGATGGTGCGGGCATCAGTCGTCCGCTGCCGTTGTGGGCTCCTTCTCTTCGATGACGTCCCAGTCCTCCTGGCGGAGGGGCGCCAGTTCACCCTTACGGTGAGCGTCATAGAGGCGGAAGAGGGCGTCCTTGTGGGGGCGGATGCGGCCGATGGGGCAGGCCGCCCAGTCCGCTTCCGACTCATCGCAGTAGCCCATGCGGTATTCGCCACACTTCGGCTGAAGGTACTTGCCGAGTTCGGGCACGGTGCGCATCACTTCTGCGCGCATCAGCGCTGTGACCTTGCGGAACTCCCACTGCGCCCGCGTGCAGAGCCGCAGGTCGGCGATATGCAGCAGGCTCTGGAAGTTGACGGTGACTTTGAAGTTGGTGTTCGTCGCGTTCGGCAACAGGAAGCGCGCATCCTCGGCCGGGACACCTGCAGCGACCATCTCTTCGTAGAGTTCACTCACGCGGTCGAAGAGTTCGGCCATCTTCGGTTCCATGCCCGCCTTCCGCACCGTCTCGGGCACGGTGTAGGGGAATTCGCCTTCCTTGTAGGTGACGTAGCGCTGGCTCTGCTGTTCGAACGAGATGCCGACGCGATGGCGGACAAACTGGTGGCTGAAGGCGCGCGATACGCCGGAGATGATGAACTCGAACCAGACCTGCTCGAGGGGGCTGGAGTGACCGGTCTTGAGGCGCTCTTCGATGAACCCGGTCATCTGCTCGCGGGTGATGCGTTCGTCGTCGATACGGGCGAAGACCTGCTGCGGCGTGAGCTGGCTATAGCACGTCCGGTAGGCCATATAGAGCGACCGGATCGGGTCTTCGGTGTGGGAGATGAGGGTGACCTGGATCATGTGACTCCCCGGGGCCCCGTTCTGCCGAGCGGCAACGGCCCGTTCCATTGTGGCACGAGAAACCGCTCATGTGGTTGAGCATTTCCACAAGATTGGCGGGCAATCGGTGCTATGTCGCACCCAGATTGGAGACGCCGACAGACTGCTGGCCTAGGAGGTGATTTCGAAGCGCCACTCGATGTACTGGCGCGTGGGCTCCGAGGGGTTGCTCGGGTTCTGCACGGAGACCGCCGCCTGGTGGACGCCAGCGGACAGGGGCTCGGCGGGCACGTAGCACCCCGTCGCCTCGGTGTTCTCGTTCCGCGGGAACCAGGTGATAGCGGTGGTGTGCTCTTCGCCATCGACAGCGAGGCGGAACCACTGGAGATTGCCGGAGTCGAAGCCTTCGAAGTTCACATCAAAGCAGATCCCGCCGGGGATGTTCGGGTTGGCCGGGCGAAGGGCGTCCGGGCGCACGGTGCTGCCGTGTTCCGGGCGCACGCCGGTGATGTTGTCCTTGAGTGTGGGCGGCGGACCGAACTCAGTTTCTGCAGCCTCGGCGCTGGCCGTGGGAGCCGCACCGGCGTCGTTTGCCCCATCGCCACAGGCGGCGGCAAGGAGCGGGAAGGCAAGGGCGAGAGCCGAGAGCCAGTGAACAAACCGCATACGAGCGAACGCTAGCAGGGCCGCGAAATCCGGGCTAGCGACAGGTGCAGCTTGGGTTTAGCGGCTCCGCTGGGGCGCACTGGCTCTGCCCGGCACAGCCGGGACACCACGACGGAGAGCGCAGATGACGGAACCCGACGATTCCCCATGGCCTGGTGACGAGCCGGACGAACAGCTCCACAGCCCCACTACAGAGCCTGAGCAGGAAGAGGTGAACGCGCTCCGGGCCGCGCTCGCAGAACGCGACGGCCTGCTCGAAGCAGAACGCACGGCCTCCCGCCAGCTTGTCGAACGGCTGCGCGAGGCACTGCTGGCGACCGAGCCGGACGTCGAGCCGGAGCTCGTGACTGGAGAGACGCTGGAGGAGGTGGAGGCGAGCTTCGTACAGGCGCGAGCGCTGGTGCAGCGCGTGCGCGAGCGCGTGTCCCGCGAGGCGCCCATCGCCGTCCCCGCGGGCGCGCCCGGGCGGGCGGGCCTCGCACCTCGCACGGCGTTCGAAAAGATCCGCGCCGGGCTCACCGAGCGATAGAACTGCGGCCCCGGCGAGAGCTCGCCCCCTCTCGAGCTCCCGCCCGGGGCCGCACAGGTCACCCGTCGAGCGCGCTGCGAACGGCGCGCGCCAGCTCGACGCTGCCAAACGGTTTTTCGAGAAGCGCGGCGCCTATCGCCTGCACCTCGTGCATGAGGGCTTCGTCGTTGTAGCCCGCGAGGAACAGCACCTTCAGGCCGGGCGAGAACTCGCGGAGCATCTCCGCAAGTTCGGCCCCACGCATCCCTACCAGGACTACGTTTGTAACCAGCAACGAGATCTCCTCGGCGTGGCTGCGCAGGTGTTCCTGCGCCTCGCGCGCATCGCTGGCGGGCAACACGCGGTAGCCGTGCTGCGAAAGTAACTGCTGCTCGAGTTGGCGTACGGAGGCATCGGCCTCCATCAGCAGGAGTGTCTCGGTGCCGAGCGGAACGTCGGTCTCGAAGGCGTCCCGCTCGGCGTCGCTGCTGGTATCGCGCGGGAGGTAGACACAGAAGGTGGTTCCCTCGCCCGGCGCGCTCTTGACCGTGATCGTGCCACCGGCCTGTTCGGTCACGCTGCGCACGATGGCGAGTCCGAGCCCTGTTCCACGGCCCGGGTCTTTCGTCGTGTAGAAGGGCTCGAAGATGTGACGCTGGGTCTCCTCGTCCATGCCCACACCGTCGTCACTCACCGAAAGGACGGCGTAGGCGCCGGGCGCGATACAGGTGTCCCCCGGAGCCACCTGCTGGTTCTCGGCGTGGATGGTGATCCGGCCGCCGTACGGCATCGCGTCCTGCGCATTGACGACGAGATTCATGATGACCTGCTCGATTTGTCCGCGGTCGGCACGGATTGGCCAGACCCCCGGCGCGACCTCGGTGCGGAGTTCGTAGTTGAGGCCGATGAGGCGCTGCAGCATGCGTTCGATCTCGGAGATGACGACGCCGAGGTCGAGCGACGCGGGCGCGGCCAGGCTGCGGCGGCTAAGGGTCAGGAGCTGGCGCGTGAGCCCCGCGGCGCGCTCGGCAGCCGCCCGGATCTCCATCACGCTCGCCTCGATGCGCTCCGGCTCGTTCGCGTCCATCAGGGCGAGTTCGCTGTAGCCCATGATCGCCGTCAGCAGGTTGTTGAAATCGTGGGCAACGCCACCGGCCAGGCGGCCGATCGCCTCCATCTTTTGGGCCTGCAGGAGCTCGGCTTCGAGCCGCCGCCGCTCGCTAATGTCGCGCACGATGACCATGTAGTACCGGCGCCCTTCGATCGACGTCTGCGAGATGGTCGCCTCGATTGGGAACTCCTCGCCGTTGGCCCGCACGGCAGCCAGCGGAACGAGCCGTCCCATCGTCCGGCTGGTAGTGCCCGACGCACCGAACTGGGCGATATGGCCGCGGTGCATCGCCTGCAGACTCTGGGGAAGCAGGCGGTCGAGGGAGTTGCCGAGCATCTTTTCCGCCTTCCAGCCAAACATCAGCTCGGCTGCCGGGTTGAAGAGCACAATCTTCTGCTCACTATCGAGGGTGATAATCGCATCCATGGCAGAACGCACGAGCCCCCGGAGCATCGCCCGCTCGGCCCGGAGGCGGTCTTCTTCGCGGCGGCGTTCGGCGCGGATGGCTGCTTCCCGCAGTTCACGGCGGACGACAGTAGGGAGGCGGGCGAGGTCATCGCTCGCCAGGTAATCACGGGCGCCGCGGCGCATGGCCTCGACGACGTTGGCTTCGCCGGCCTTCCCGGCGACGACGATCAGCGGGATATCGAGAGAGCGTTCGTGCAGGCAATCGAGCGCCTCGAGCGCACTGAAGGAGGGGAGCACGTGGGCGCAGATGACCAGGTCCCAGGGATGGGCCTGGAGTGCCGCCAGGAACCCTGGGCGTGCCTGGACATGCGTTGGTTCGAGCTCGAAATTCGCGTCGGCCAGCTCACGGAGGATGGCCGCGGCACATTCCGCAGAGTCCTCCACCATGAGCAAGCGCACTCGGCTGCGCTCCATATACCCCCGACTCCCCTCGTGAAGCGTAGGTTATCGAACAGGGCCGTTACCTTCGCGAGCCCACTGCTCGTCCGCTACCCCCGCGGGCCATCGGAGCGAACGAGCAGTGCGTGGCTGGAAACCCGCGCGACATCGACTGTCGCTGTTCGTGCAAAGACTATAGCCGCTTCCGCAAGCAGGTTGCTGCGTTTCGACGATGTGGGCGCCCACCGCCGGACGGTTATTCGAAGAGCCAGCGCCGGCGCCTGGGCCGACGTTCGACGTAGCTGAGCCCGAAGCGGGCGATTGCGGCCTCGCGGACGAGTTCGACCGCTTCGTGCGGGTCATCGGTGAGCTGGAACGTGTCGAGGTCTTCGACGTCAATCGTGCCTGAGGCGCCCATGGTCGTCCGCAGGACTTCGAGCACTGGCTCCCAGAACCAGCGGCCGACGAGGACGATAGGGAACTGCTTGATCTTGCCGGTCTGGATGAGGGTCGCGGTTTCGAAGATCTCGTCGAAGGTGCCGAAGCCGCCGGGCATGATGACGAAGCCGTAGGAGTACTTCACCAGCATGACCTTGCGGATGAAGAAGTAGCGGAAGGTGACGGCGAAGTCGAGGTAGGGGTTCGCGTGCTCTTCGTGGGGGAGGATGATGTTGCAGCCCACTGAGGTGCCGCCGGCCTCCTGGGCGCCGCGATTAGCAGCCTCCATGAGCCCGGGCCCACCACCGGTCATGACGGCGAAGCCCGCGCGCGCAAGGCCCGCACCGATCTCACGCGTGGTCTCGTAGGTCGGGTCGCCGTCGTAGATGCGGGCACTGCCGAAGACGGTGACCGTGGGGCCAAGGAAGTGAAGCGCGCGGAGGGCGCGGACATATTCCGAGAGCACCCGGAACGCGTGACGCAGCTCGAAGCCGCGGCCCTGTGGACCTTCAAGGAAGCGGCGCTCCTGGCTGTACCGCTGGGGCGACTCAACGGGAAACTCGGTGACGGGTGCAGTCTGCTGGTAGGCCATGGGCTAACTATCGGGTGCGGGGCGTGGAGGCGCGAGGGGGCCTCGCGGCTGCAAAGTCAACGCCCCTGCCGGTCACCGCTCGGGAACAGCTGAACCCGGAACGAGCAGGCCAGGCGCAACAGGAAACTGAGTAGTGGAGGTTGCTCTCGGCAGCGGAAGCCACCCCGGCCGAGCCCCGGCTGCGTGCCGTGGTGTGGCGATTGTGCGAGGAACAGCGTTGCGGTCGGCCCCCATCGCCCTGGGAATGGAGCGCGAAGCGTGAGCGGGCTCCCGGCTCGGCGAGACCTGGCAGCGGGGTTCAGACGAGGGCCATGCGGGCGGGGCCGAAAGCGTCCATGCGGCCCCAGCGACCGGGGATATCGAGCAGTTGCAGCTCTTCGATCGGTGCGGGGATGGCGGGATCGATGATGAGGTGCTCCCCTTCCGCTTCGAGGCCAAGCAGTGTGCGAATGAAAGAGGAGGGGCGCTCGAGAGGGCCCAGGCCTGCGGACTGCAGGCGGTAGGATACTCGACAGGGAAGCGCGTGACGTTACGTTCGTAGCCCGCGAACGCCTCGGGGAGCCGGTAGTCGAAGTATTCGGATGCCTCAACTGACGCCAGGGCTGAGCCTGAAGTGCAGCCCGAGGGTGGGTCGCCGAGGTTGCATCGCAGCGGTGGGGACCACCATCGAGGAAGGCGTCTAGCGCGCCGTTAAGTTCAAAAGATGAC
>JALOAP010000119.1 GCA_023228745.1 Dehalococcoidia bacterium
TCTTGCGTCGAGATGACTTCGCGACTCATGCCTGGCAGGCCCTTTGCGAATCTGGACTCGACGATAAAGATGATGGTGGTCGGGGTGACAGGATTTGAACCTGTGGCCTCTACGTCCCGAACGTAGCGCTCTGCCAGGCTGAGCTACACCCCGTTCGACCTCCGATCGTACACGGTCTTCGCTTCCCGTCCAAAGCATGCCGGGAAGAAATCCTCACGAGCGCCGGCGGACTATGATGCGCGGCGGAGGGTGACCATGACGGACAACGGGCGCGTAGGAACGCGGGGGCGGGCGGTCGTGACCGGGGGCTCGAGCGGCATCGGCCGCGCCTTTGCGGAACGGCTGGCGGCGCGCGGCCTCGACCTCACGCTGGTCGCGCGGGGCGCAGAGCGGCTCGACGCACCGGCACAGGAGATCCGCGCTATGCACGGCGTCGACGTGCAGACCATCGCCGCTGACCTTTCGACACCGCTGGGGCTGGACCAGGTGGAGGCGCACGTGCGGCAGGTGGAGGGCCTTCGCCTGCTCGTGAATAACGCTGGCTTCGGCACAACCGGACCCTTCGCACAGTCGGATATCGATATCGAAGAGCAGCAGATCCGGCTGAACGTGCTGGCGGTGGTACGGCTCACGCATGCTGCCCTAACGCGGATGGTGCCCACCGGGCGAGGCGGCATCATCAATGTGTCATCGGTCGCCGGTTTCCAACCGGGGCCGCTCGATGCGACGTACGCAGCCACCAAGGCGTACATCACGAACTTCACAGAAGCGTTGTACGAGGAGTTGCGCGGGTCGGGTGTGCGCGTGCAGGCGCTTTGCCCGGGGTTCACGCGCACTGCGTTCCAGCAACGCGCGGGCTGGTCACAGCGCGCCGTCCCCGGCTTCGCGTGGCAGGAAGCGGACGATGTTGTCGAGGCTTCGCTCCGTGCGCTGGGGCGGAACCAGGCGGTCTGCGTGCCGGGCTGGCACAACAAGGTGCTGGTAGCGACCTCCACCAAGAGCCCGCGTGCCCTGGTGCGGCGCATCTCGGGCATCTTCAGCTGCCGGGCGTTTCGCTAGCAGGCCACCGGGGTCTCACTGCGGCCGAAGGATTTCGCGCCCAGCTCGCGGACCATCGAAGGCTGTTCGCCTTTCGTTTTCCCGCCCCACCCGTAGACTGGGCCTGTGCTCATCGGACACGAGGCAATCTTGCGCGAACTGCGGGCGCTGGCGACGGACCCCGAGCCGCCGCACGCGCTTCTGCTCGCCGGCCCGGATGGCACCGGCAGACGGCTGCTTGCTCGCTTCTATGCCCAGGTCCTGAACTGCGAGCGGCGCGACGGTGGCGCCCCGGCTGCAGCCGGGATGTTCGCGGCCGAAGCCGTCGAACCACTCCCGGCCGAGCAGCTCCCCTGCGGCGAGTGCCGCCCCTGCCGGCTGATCGAGACCGACGCGCACCCGGACGTCGTGCACCTCGCGCCTGGTGACACGCTCTGCAAGCCGCGTGTGGGTGATAGTTCACACCCGGCACACCCCCAGTCGCGCGATATCCGCATCTGCCAGGTGCGGGGGCTGATCGAACTCGCCTCGCGCTACCCGTTCGAGGCGCGCTACCGCCTGGTCATGGTCGAACCGGCCGAACGGCTGGCCCGCGAAGCCGCGCATACCATTCTGAAGACGCTGGAGGAGCCGCCGGGCCACACGGTCTTCGCGCTCGTATCGGCGGCGCCCGAAGCGCTGTTGGAGACCATCATCTCCCGCTGCCGCCGCATCGACGTGCGGTCCGTGCCGCGCGACGAGATCGAAGCGGGGCTCGTGGCAGGTGGCATCGATGCAGCACTCGCCGCCGAGGCAGCCGCGGCGAGCCGCGGCAGGCCGGGCCGGGCGCTCCAGTATGTGGAGGATCCCGACCTGATGGCGGCGCGCGGGCGGCTGCTCGAACGCTGCGCCACCATCTCCATCGCCAGTGTGGCCGACCGCTTCCGCCACGCGGAGGACCTGGCCACGCGCTACCGGAAGGAGCGATCCGGTATCGAAGGCGACCTCGACGCGTGGGAGACGTTCTGGCAGGAACAGCTTCGGCGCGCAGCGCCAGAACGAGGCGAAGCGGCGGCAGAAGCCCTGGCCGCGCTCAAGGCCGTGACGCAGTGCAGGGAGGACCTCTTGACGAACGTGATTCCCCGCGCAGCGTTCGAACTCATGCTTCTGCGCTTCCCGCGCCTTAGACTGGACGTAACCACACAGGAAGAACCCGCAGCTCATGCGTGACTCCCCTTCGAGCGTTGCCGGCATCCGGTTCCGCAACGCAGGCAAGATCTTCTACTTCGACTCGGGCGGAATGCGGCTCGAAGTCGGTGAATACGTCATCGTCGAGACGGTGCGCGGGCCCGAAGTGGGCCGTGTCGTCATCGCCCCCGGACAGGTGGTGGTGAACGAGATGGGCCGCGAAGAGTTGAAGCCCGTCCTTCGCCTCGCGACGGACGACGACATCCGGAGAATGGACCGCCTCCGTCTCCGGGCGCAGGAGATTCTCCCGGAGGCGCGCCGGATCGCTGAAGAGATCAGCTTCCCCGCGCGCATCGATGCCGCCGACTTCACCCTCGATGGGCGGCGCCTGACGTTCTCGTTCACAAGCGAAGAACGGCTGGACTACCGGGACTTCCTGCGCCGGATCTCGGACGAATGCCACGTGAAAGTCGACATGCGCCAGCTTGGTGCGCGCGACCGGGCGAAGCTGGCCAGCGGCTACGGCATCTGTGGCCGCGAACTCTGCTGCTCGAGCTGGCTCGCCACCTTCCCTTCGATCTCCATTCGCATGGCGAAAGAGCAGGAGCTGCCGCTCAACCCACAGAAAATCAGCGGCCTTTGCGGGCGGCTACTCTGCTGCCTCTCCTACGAGGAGGAGGGGTACAAGGAGATGCGCAAGACGCTGCCGAAGGTTGGGCAGCGCTGTAGTACTCCGACGGGCGAGGGCAAGGTCATCGCCGTCAACATCCTCCGGCGACAGGTCACGTTGCTCGTCGCAGGGCAGCGTGTCGAGGTCCCCGACCGCGACCTGGGCACGGTGGTGCGCTGGGATACGAGTTCGAAGAGTGCACCGCCGCCACCGAGTATCAGCCGCGAAGAGGCGATCGCCCAGGGACTCATCGAGCCGACCGAAGAGGATCTGCGCGAACCAGAGCCCGACACCGCGCCGGTCGCGGGCGACTGGCTCCCTGCCGATGTGCCAATCGGAACGGGCCGGGGACGGCTCCCCGGCGCTGGGCCCCGGCGGGAAGCCCGGAAGAAGCCCGAGCCAGCGGAGCAGCAGCCGGAGGCGAAAGAGCGCGGCCGCCGGAGGGGACGCGGGGCCCAGGGGCGCAAGGGACAGGCGCCGGAGAAGCCGCAATCTCAGCCGCGCGGCCAGTCCCGGAGCACGACGCCACCGCCGGGCCTGCCCCAGGGGCGGGCGTTCAAACGGCCGGACTCGGCGCCACTGCCGCCGGCATCATCGCGCCCACCCACGCCACCAGCGGGCGATGGCGCCTCCGCCGAACAGAAGAACGAGCGGCCCGAGGGAGCACGACGGCGGCGCGGACGCCGAGGTGGCCGCGGCCGGGGCGCGGACAGTCAGAACCCGGACGGCGGCCACGGCACCGCGCAAACGGATTAGCCGCCGAGACGCCGTTGGTGCCGGCGTTCGCTGACCTCTTCGGTCTCGCCACCACTGCGCAGGGTGTCACCGGATTCAGCGCGCGATTCGCGTTCGGCGATTGCGTGGGCATCGCGTTCGCGGCGCCACTCGTCGAGTGAGTCATCGCGCCAGTCCGTGGCATCGACCGCGTTTTCCCGCTGGTTTTTTCGCCACGCGCCAATCGTCCCCACAACGAACAGGATGGGGAACACGATCCCGGAAAAGATGAGCGCGAACTGCATGCGATAAGTGTGCTCCCGGCGGCCGCAGTCCGCCAGAGTCATCCTTACCTGGCCTGATTGAGGTGCCGGCGGTGGGCGCGCCGGCAGGTTGATGCAGCTTCGGAGGGACCGGCCAGTCCCGTGATGTGAGTCAAACGATCCTCATCAGAGCGGCACGCCCAGGAGGACGATCGGCCCGGTGACAAATCCTCACCGGAGGTGAACACCATGCTGCACCGCTCGACTCAGCAGGCGGCGGCCAGGCGGGAGTTCGACTGGCGGCATCCGAGCATCCTCACGGCGGTACCCGCGACGCTCCTCGTGCTCTCCGGGATCATCATGTTCGCCCTGTACATCGCCCTGGACGTCACGGCGTCACTCGCCTACGACGGCTACAACTACAAGGACCAGACCATCAGTGAGCTCTCGGCGATAGGGGCCCCGACACGTGCGTACTGGCTGGCGCTCAGTCCCGTGTACCAAATCCTGGCGTTCGCCTTCGCGGTCGGCGTGCTGCGGGTCGCGGGCGAGCGGCGCCCGGTTCGCGTGGCTGGCTGGCTGCTGCTCGCGCTGGCAGTGGTGGGCCTTCTCTGGTGGATCGCGCCGATGCATCGGCGCGAAGTGCTCGCCGCCGACGACGGAACGTGGCAGGACGTGATGCACCTCGTCGTCGGTGGAGTCACTTCGCTGCTCTACTTCGTCCTCATCGGCGTTGGGGCGTTCGCGTTCGGCCGATGGTTCCGCCTCTACTCGTTCGCCACCATCGTTGCACTCCTGGTCTTCGGCACGCTCATGAGCTTCGAGACGGGCGGCGTGGGGGAGAACGAGCCAACTCCGTGGCTCGGCATCTATGAGCGCATCGCGGTAGAAGGCTCGATGCTCTGGCAGGCGGTGTTCGCCGTGGTGCTCCTGCGGTACGCCCGCAAATGGCGGACCGCCGGCCCGGCAATTCGCTAGCCCACGCCGGGCTCGCCGAGGTGGCGCTGGAACCAGCCGAGCACGCGCGCGAGCAGGTCCTCGCGGTGCTCGGGCGGGCCGACGCGCATCAGCTGGTGTGACTGCCCGGGGTAGCGCGCAAATTCGACCTCCACACCGGCACGTTTCAGCGTGACGAACATCTGCTCGCCCTGGCCGATGGGACAGCGCTCATCCGCTTCGCCGTGGACGATGAGCGTTGGCGTGCGCGTGTTGTGCGCGATGCTCGATGGTGACCGCGAGGCGTAGAACTCCTTCGCCTCGTGGGGCGCGCCGCCCCACTGGAGCACGCCAAAGTAGTGCGCGATGTCGCTCGTGCCGAACATCGACTCGAGGTCGAAGCAGGGCGCACCACAGACGGCGGCCTTGAAGCGGTGGTTCTGCGCGATCGTCCAGGCAGTCATATAGCCGCCGTAGCTGTAGCCCCAGATCCCCATGCGCTCGGCGTCGACGTAGGGTTCGGCGCAGGCACGGTCGACGACTGCCATGAGATCCAGGTAGTCTTCGCCGCCCCAATCGCCGAGCACCCGCATGGTGAAGTCCCGGCCGTAGGTCGAGGAGCCGCGCGGGTTCGAATAGACGACGATGAAGCCGTTCGTGGCGAGCACCTGCTGGACCGCGTTGAAGCCGTAGCCGTAGTAGCCGTTCGGGCCGCCGTGCACGTCGAGCACGAGCGGATACTTCCTCGCGGGGTCGAAGTCCGGCGGCTTGAGCAGCCAGGCCTCCGTGGTGGAGCCGTCCCTCTCCACGTCGAAGCGCTCCCAGAGGGCGCCCGGCGACTGCCGCCGCCGCTTCGCGTTCCACGAAGTGAGCACGGTTCGGCGGCCTTCGTCGAGGTCGACGAGGCCGATTTCGCCGAGCGTGTCATATCCACCGAGGGACTGTGCCACCTGCCGGGCGCCGGGCCCGGCGGAGAAGCCGCTGCGCGTCTCCAGTTCGCCTTCGACCTGCCGGAGTTCGCCGGAATCGAGATCGATGACCCAGAGGCCGCTCGCACCACGGTGAAAGGCGTGGAAGAGCACGCGGCGTTCGTCCAGCCAGGCGGGCTGCGCCGGCGGGACGATGGGCATGAAGCCACCATCGGGCAGGCACCGGAGGTCGGTCGTCACTCGCCGCGTTTCGCCGCGGGCCACGTCGTAGACGAATACGTCGGCCTGCCACGTCTGCTGCGCGTCCCCCGTGTAGACGATGCGATCGCCACCGGGCGACCACGCCCAGGTCGATACGAACCCGTCCTCGGGCGTTATGTAGCGCGTTTCGCCGCCGTCCGTGGCGATGAGTGCAAGACGGCTGGTCATGGCGTTGTTCGTATAGATGCGGACCGCGAGCATCGAGCCATCCGGCGACCACGCGGGGCCAGTGTGGTCGAAGGATTCGGTCGAGATGCGCCGCCGTTCGCCGCGTTCGCTGTCGACGACGAAGACGTGCCCACGAAGTTCGCCGACGTAGCCGCGGGTGTCCTGCTTGTAGTCGATGCGCGTGGTGACGCGGACGCGCGGCGCCCGGCCCTCTCCTGGCTGTTCGCCCGAGGGATTCCCGGGGTCGAAGGGAGCGACCACGGCGAGGTGGCGGCCATGCGGCGACCACGCGAGATCCTGGACCGGGGCAGCGAAGCGGCAGACTTCGCGCGGCTCTCCGCCGTCGAACAGCAGCAGGAAGACACCCGACTTCTCGACCCGGTCGGAAACGAACGCGAGCTGCGTTCCATCGGGTGACCAGCGCGGGAGCGAGTTGCGGTTCCCTCCGGTCGTGAGCGCACGGTCCGAGCCACTGGCGAGGTTCCGCAGGTGGATGTGCGAAGTGACGCGGTTCGTGTCTTCGCTGGTGCTGCTGAGGACGTAGGCGAGCCCGGTGCCGTCGGGCGAAATCTGCGGGTCGCCTGCACCGAGAAAGCCGTAGACAGCGTCGCGGGGGGAGATGGGGGTCATGCGCGGCTCACGGCCGGAGTGCCGGCCCGCGCAGTATACGTACGCCGCGATCGAACGTGCGTTGCGACGCGCAGCAGGTTTACGCCAGCGTGCGCTCCGCGGCACTGACAGTGTTCACGAGGAGCATGGCGCGGGTCATCGGCCCGACGCCGCCGGGGACGGGCGTGATCCACGCGGCCTTCTCGCGGATCGCGGGGAAATCCGCGTCGCCGACGAGTCGCCAGCCCCGCTTACGGGAGGCGTCCTCAATCCGGTTCGTGCCAACATCGATGACGACCACGCCTTCGCGGACCATGTCGGCGGTGAGCGTGTTCGGACGCCCGGCGGCCATCACGACGATGTCGGCGTCGCGCGTGAAGCGGCCGATGTCCGGCGTCCCCGTGTGGCAGATGGTGACGGTGGCGTTGGCGCCCTTCGCCTTGTTCGAAAGCAGCACCGCCAGCGGCCGCCCGACGAGCGTCGAACGCCCGACGACGACCACATGCTTGCCCGCCGGGTCGTTGCCGGTGCGGTTGAGCATCTGGAGGACACCATGAGGCGTGCAGGGCAGCGCGCCGCCGGTTTCGCCGCGCAGAAGCCGCCCGAGGTTCGCCGGGTGGAGGCCATCGACGTCCTTTGCGGGCGAAAGCGCATCGATGATGGCGTGCTCGCTGATCTGCGAGGGGAGCGGAAGCTGCGGCAGGATGCCGTGGAAGCGCTCGTCGGCATTCAGGTCCGCGATGAGGCCAAGGAGCTCCTCCTGGGAGGTCGACTCCGGCAGGTGGAACGTTTCGGAGAAGATGCCAACTGCGGCCGAGTCTTCGGTCTTCGACGTGACGTAGCTGACGGAACCCGGATCATCGCCGACGAGCACGGCGGCAAGGCCGGGCGTTAGCCCGCGCTGCTTCAGGGCCGTCACGCGCTTCGCGACTTCGGCCTGGATGTCGGCCGCGATGGCCTTCCCGTCGATCAGTTGAGCCGTCATGGCATCAGGGTACGAGGCACGGCGTCCGGGGGCTATGGTGGGGGTCAGTACCCGGTGCCCGTGCTCAATGCTCAGTGCGAGTTGCGGGCGCGGTGAACGTGACGAGTGCGAACCCGGCGAAGGCCGTGAGGTCCGCGAGGACAACGCCGACCATCGCGGCGGCGGCGGCGAACATTCCCCGCGGCCAGGGTTCGTGCGCAGTAGGTGACGGGTCGTAAAGCAGGGCCACGAGGACCGGCGGAAGCGCGGCGACCGCGACACACGCTCCGATCAGCGCGATTCCCCGGCGCGGAGACCGCGCGAGCGCCACGAGGCACAGCACGAGTGCCGGCCCACTGAGGAAGCTAATGAGCAGAATCCAGAGGCCCACGATG
>JALOAP010000459.1 GCA_023228745.1 Dehalococcoidia bacterium
GATCAAGGGGCGAGAAGAATCCTCGCATATACGGGATTCCTTGTTTTGCACTTTTTTGGATCAACCGTTCGGTAATCATCATAAAAAGACGATACCATTTGGTCGAGCCATACGGTGGCAGTTTTTTCCAATCATCAATTTCCTTTAGCACGTGTTCGCCCCAACTCGTATCGGGTTTAAAAATGATGTCTCCCGCTAAAAACGCTGAATAATCGCCAATTCCCAAAATCGGAAAGACGGTGGGAATCATATTGTCATCGAGTGTTTTCCGAGTTTGATAGGACTGATCCAACAAGCCAAGAAGATCGGTAGTATATTGCTCGATATCTTTCTCGAAATCGTATTTAGTGAGATCTATTTTCTCATAAAAACTGACATCACACGGTGGCAAAACCCGCAAACTGACGTTCCCGGGACGTTTATGATAAGCATCATGGTACAATTGATAGTTTTCCTGAAAGGTCTTGTCGATATTGATTTTGTATTGATGGATGTCTAATAACATCTTTCGCCACCTACCGACAGTAAGCAAGCGCCAATTCTGAAGCGCTGGCCGCATCCGCCGCATACGCGTCGGCACCAATATCGCGGGCAAACTGTTCCGTTACCGGAGCCCCGCCCACCAAGATTTTGACTTGATCTCGAATTCCTGCTTTTTTTAAGTAATCAATGATCACTTTTTGATTCATCATCGTGGTTGTCAGAAGCGCACTGAGGCAAAGAAGGTCGGGATGGTGTTCTTGAATGGCCTCCGCGATCACTTCCGGAGCCACATCCACACCTAAGTCGATGACCTCAATTCCTTGTCCTTCAATCATCATCTTGACCAAATTTTTTCCGATATCATGAAGGTCTCCGTGCACTGTGCAAATCAAGGCCTTCCCTTTGGCTTTATTGCCGTCTCTGACCAATGCCGGCCGTAAAATTTCTAAGCCAAAATTCATCGCACGGGCAGCCACTAACACTTCCGGAACGAAGACTTCGTTATTCCGAAACTTTCCGCCGATGATCGACATGCCTTTGATCAGACCTTCGTTCAGGATATCCGCCGGTTGAACGCCTTCATCAAGCGCTTGTTGAACCAGGCTTTTCACTTCTTTTGCTTTGCCTTTTTGTAAAAGCAAAGAAATCTCTTCTAGGAGCATCTCTAGTCAATCCTTTCTATTTTACGAATCCATTATAACTAAAAACGCTTACATATAACACCGGATAAATTGTTATAAAATAGGACTTATTTGTTAAAAAAAACCTCCCTTGATTGGAAGGCTTTCGACTAAAAATAGAGACTCATGTATTTTTTGGGCGTAATTCCATGATATTTTTTAAAGGTCTTAGTGAAATAACTGGCATCCGCGAATCCCGATTGCACCGCTATTTCTTGAATCGACATTTTGGTCTCTTTCATCAGTTTGATCGCCGCATCCATTCGAACTTTATTGACATAATCGCTGAAAGTCATGTTCATTTCATCACGAAACAAATGGGACAGATAATAATTGCTGACAAATGCGTTTTTAGCAACCGTATCCAACGAGAGGTCTTCCCGGTAGTGCTTTTTAATGTAACTGATCGCATTGATCAGATTTTCATTGCTCTTCTTGGTGAAACGGTTGCTGGAGATCACTTGATTGATTGCTTCCATCACTTCCGTTGTCAAAAGACAGACTTCATCATATTGGGTCTCATCCGCCAAAATAATGGTCACTTTCTTTAAGATCTCATTCATTTCCGACAAGGATACCCCCGCATCGACTGCTGCGCGCATCAAGACAGCTGTTAACTCATAGATATTGGCTTTGATCGACTCGAGGTTGCCGGAAGAGAGAGCAAAGATTTCTCCTAAAATGGAATTTAAGATTTGCATTGCATTCGTGGAATTCCCCGTCTGCAAAAAAGCGATCAACTCTTTTTCCAATTCATACGGGTATTTTTTGAATTTGTTGCGACGCTCGATCGTTTCGAGGCTGGAAGTGGCCACTCGCTTTTCGGCGAGCAGATCTGCGATCCGATCTTGTTGTTTTGTGATCTTTGCGCGCTGCTTTAGGAAGATGCTTTCTTCCTTACACATATAAGACACCATGACCGCAAGCATGCCCGCTGCACTTCTCATGTTTTCCGGTGTCAATTGTTTGACACACCCCAAAATCTCTTCGGCCTTTTCCTTTTGAATATCATACTTATTGGCAAAAGCCGCCAAATCATTCTTGGCAATCTCGTCGGCTTCCCATAACAACACCGGTCCGCAGGCCAAAGAGCCTAAAAATTTCTCTTCAAAGAGAATGGGAACGGAACATTTGACCATGGTTCCACATTGAAAAATGTAAGGTTCTCCGAGTTCAGCGGATTTGAGTCCGGCATATTTCATCTGCATATTGCATCCAGATTGTTTTTCTTTCACTAATTCGCAGATGCTTTTCTCGGGATTCACCCGGTAAGTCAGAATCTCGCTTCCTTCTTGATCATGAAGACTGACATCGATTTCTGTTAAGTTGGCAAAATGGCTGAACAAATGTTTCAGATCCGAAAAATCCAACACCTGATCCAGTTTATAGTCGCTTAAAAATACTTTCAACCCTGATCACCTCCGGGTGTAAACCACATGTGTTCGACAAAGAGATTCACAAAATCCGCTAAAGAGGCCAAATCGATGATTGTGGACTCTTTGGCATACTGCGTGGCAAGTGTCACTTTGTCATTATCAAGCAAACAATCGATCAATCCTTGTCCGGATGCATTTCCAAGCGAGCGGATCTTTCCCCGAAACGCTTCCGGAAAGATGCCGACTGTCAACAAATTATCCAGATCCAAGTAAAAACCGAATCCACCGGCCAAGTTGATCGTCTCGATCTGTTCAAGCGTCACTTTTGCGACTTTCGCGAGAGTCAAGACTCCGGAAATAATGGCGCTTTTGGCAAGTTGGAACTCGCGGATATCCGCTTGGTTGACAAAAACATTCTCGGTCAAATAAAAACGGTCACCTTGAAAACACTTCCCCAATGGATGGTGGACGGACGGATCAAATCGACCGGTCTCATCAATGAATCCAATCTTGACCAAAATTGCGACCAGATCGACTAATCCGCTACCAGAAATCCCCCTGGGAGCACCACCGACTGTTGTTATGAGCAATTCATCATCTATTAGTTCAACTCGGTTGATTGCCCCTTCCACG
>JALOAP010000012.1 GCA_023228745.1 Dehalococcoidia bacterium
GAGGCGATCGAAGAGTTCCGGCTTGGGAAATTCGTGATCATCACGGACGACGAGGACCGGGAGAATGAGGGAGACCTCTGCATCCCGGCGCAGTTCGTGACGCCCGAGACCATCAACTTCATGGCGAAATATGCCCGCGGGCTGATCTGCATCTCGCTCACCGAGGAGCGGGTAGAGGAGATCAAGCTGCCGATGATGGTCGAAGGCAACACCTCGCAATTCGGGACGCCGTTCACGGTCTCCGTGGAGGCTCGGACGGGTGTTTCGACAGGGATTAGTGCGGCAGACCGCGCCCGGACGGTGCAGGTGCTCATCGATCCGGACGCGAAGCCGGATGACCTGGTGACGCCCGGCCACATGTTTCCCCTTCGTGCGCGCAAGGGTGGCGTGCTTGTGCGGGCCGGTCAGACCGAAGCGAGCGTGGACCTCGCACGGCTGGCCGGGTTGAACCCGTCGGCGGTGATCTGCGAAATCATGAAGGGCGACGGGGAGATGGCACGGATGCCGGACCTGCAACGGTTTGCCCGGCGCCACGGCCTTCGCATCCTCACAACCCACGAGCTCATCAAGTGGCGCTTGCGGCACGAGCGGCTGGTGAAGCGCGTGGCCGAGACGAAGCTGCCCACCCCGTACGGGGAGATGATGATCCTCGCGTACCAGGCTGAGCATGACCCTGCGGAGCACGTCGCCGTGGTGAAGGGCCCAATAGACCCGGACCAGCCTGTGCTCGTCCGGGTGCATGACCAGTGTGTGACAGGCGATGTGTTTGATTCGATGCGCTGCGACTGCGGCGAGCAGAAGGACCGCGCGCTGAAGATGATCGGCGAGCAGGGCGGAGTGTTCCTGTACATGCGGCAGGAGGGCCGGGGAATCGGACTGCACAATAAGCTGCGCGCCTATGAGCTGCAGGACCGTGGCCTGGACACAGTAGACGCGAACCTGGCGCTCGGGTTCCCGGCGGACCGGCGGGACTACGGCATCGGCATGCAGATCCTGGTGGATGTCGGTGTGCGGAAGATGCGGCTCCTGACGAACAACCCGGCGAAGCGTGCTGGCCTCGAGGCGTATGGGCTGGAAGTTGTGGAGCGCATCCCAATCGAAACAGCACCCAACCCGCACAACATCCGCTACCTCGACACGAAGCGTCGCCGGATGGGACACCTGCTCGATGGGCTGGAGCCGGTCGTGGAGGCGGGGAAATGAGGCCGTCGCTCACGTTGCGGTTTACCGGGGTGCTGTATGCCGGTGCTTGAGGGTGGCCTCGCCGGCGAGGGCATGCGAGTGTGCATCGTGGTAGCGCGCTGGAACAGCTTTGTCACGGAGAAGCTGCTCTCCGGTGCGCTGGCCGAGCTTCGCCAGCGCGGCGTGGCGGATGACGATGTGACAACGGCCTGGGTCCCGGGCGCGTTCGAGGTGCCGACGGCCGCGCGGTGGGCGGCCGAAAGTGGACGGTTCGACGCGGTGATCTGCCTTGGGGCGGTCATTCGCGGCGAGACGGCGCACTTCGAGTACGTGGCCGGCGGCGCGACCGATGGGATCGTCCGGGTGTCGCAGGAGACACGCGTGCCGGTCATTTTCGGTGTGTTGACGGTCGACACCGTGGAGCAGGCGCTTTCGCGCACCGGGGGCAAGGACGGGCACAAGGGCGAGGAGGCTGCCCGGGCAGCCATCGAGATGGCGCATCTGCGAAAGGGTCTCTCTTGAGCGAGGCGAGCGCGCTGCTCGACGCTCTCCTTGAGGAACTCACCGGGGCGCTCGTCGGGTTGACCGGCGAGCGCCGAACGGACGGGATGGTCCGTGTCGTCACGGACGCCGGGTGGCAACTGGAGGCCTGGGTCGACGAGGAGACGTTCGCGCTCGACCTCGTTGCGGCCAGCGAAGCGGCACTCGACGCGCTGGATGACTATCAACTCGCGCTGGTCTACGGGCTCGGGTTTGTGGACGAAGGTGACGAGGATGAAGCGGGACCGTTGTTTCGTCTCGAATTCGAATACGACCCGGGCGAGGAGTGGGAGGAGGAGGCGTTGCGGGAGCTTGCCCTGCTGGGCCTTGGGTTGCTCCGGGATGTTCTTCGCTGCCCCGTGGCTGCCTATCGGGTCGATTCAACCCAATCTACCTGAGCACCGGTGGACCCCGAGCAGCCAGAAAAAAGCGTACGATGCGGCAGGCGGCGAGTTCCCTCCACTCGGAACAGCCGACCGTACGTTGCTGGAGGTTGCTGTAGATGGCAGTTGATTTTGAGATTCCTGCGGAGGACCAGGCGGTCCGCGAGAAGGTGCGGAAGTTCGTCCAGGAACACTGCATCCCTGCGGAAGAGGAGCTGCAGCAGGGCCGGCCCTACAAGGAGGTCCTGGATGAACTCCGGCAGAAGGCGCGGGCGCAGGGGCTCTGGACGCCCTTCATCCCGAAGGAGCACGGCGGCATGGGGCTTGGGCCCCTCGCGAACGCGCTCGTGCAGATGGAGCTTGGCGAGAGCTCCCTTGGCGCGCTGGCCCTGAACACGCAGGGCCCGGACGACGCGACGATGCTGACGCTGCTCACGTATGGGACGGACTACCAGAAGGAGAAGTTCCTCAAGCCGCTGCTGGCAGGGGAAAAGCGCATTTGCTACTCGATGACGGAGAAGGCCGCTGGTGCGGACGCCACGGGCATGCAGACGCGCGCCATCCGCGACGGGGACAGCTGGGTGCTGAACGGCGAAAAGTGGTTCAGCAGTGCGGCCTCTGTGGCGGACATCGCTGTGGTGATGGCGAAGACGAATCCTGACGCGCCACGCCACGAGCAGTTCAGCACGTTCATTGTCGAGCTTCCCAACCCGGGCTATCAGATCCAGCGGGACATCCCAACGATGGCGATCGAGGGTCCGCTCTCGCACATCATCGGTGGTGGCCACGCGGAGGTCGTCATCAAGGACCTGGTGGTGCCACACGAGAACCTGCTCGGTGGTGAAGGCCAGGGCTTCAAGATGGGGCAGCACCGGCTGGCGTACGGCCGGTTGCGCCATGGGATGCACAACATCGCGATGGCACAGCGGGCGCTCGACATGGCCACGCAGCGGGTGATTGAGCGCTCTACGTTCGGTCAGCCGCTGTCCCAGCGCCAGGGTGTGCAGTGGATGCTGGCGGACTGTGCGACGCAGCTCTACATCTCGCGGCTGATGCTTCTGCACATCGCCTACAAGGCGGAGAAGGGGCTCGACCTGCGGCAGGAGAACTCGATCGCTAAGGTGTACCTCGCGCACATGGTGCACAAGGTGGTGGACACGGCGATCCAGCTCCACGGCGCGCTGGGCTTCAGCCAGGACACGCCGCTGGCACGCTGGTACACGTCGATCCGCTCGCAGCGGCTGGTGGACGGCCCGGATGAGGTGCACCGCTGGACGGTCGGCCGGAACGTGATTAAGGCGTATCGCGAGCACGGCACGACAGCGCCGGCCGTGGGTGGCGACCTGCTCTAAGGCCGAGCGAAGGTGCAATAAGAAAGCGGCCCCGCCGAATTCGACGGGGCCGCTTGTCTGTCAGGGGTGGTACGCCCGGGAGGACTCGAACCTCCGACCTTTAGGTCCGCAACCTAACGCTCTATCCACTGAGCTACGGGCGCATGTGCAGGTGGTGCCGAAGGTGAGATTTGAACTCACACGCCCTTGCGGACACTACACCCTGAATGTAGCGCGTCTGCCATTCCGCCACTTCGGCCTGAGTTCCATTATCAGGGGGAGGCGGGGAGCGTTCAACTTTGCAGCGCACAAAAGATTTCTTGAACGGCAGGCGCTGTAGGCCTACGATGATACTCCGCACGGGCGGTTAGCTCAGATGGTTAGAGCGCGTCGTTCACACCGACGAGGTCACTGGTTCGAGTCCAGTATCGCCCACCACTTTTCCCCTCTTTTCCTGAACTGATGCCTGCTGGTAGCTATTCGGTGCCGCGGTGTGGCGCCAGGGCGTGAGCATTGAAAGTGGCCGCCCCCATTGGGGGCGGCCACGTGCGTTGGAAGCCGGTAGTGAATGTTAGCTCTGGTTCCGGCTTGCGAGGGCGAACGCGACGCCGCCACCGAGCAGCACGACGGCGAGCGCCGCGATCGGGATCGCCAGGGAGGTGCTGTCGTTGACGGTACCGCTACCGGTGGTTGGTGCGGTGGGGGCGGTAGTCGGAGATTCTGTTGCGGTTGCGGTTGCGGTTGCGGTTGCGGTTGGGCTCTGGGCGCTTGCCTGGTTGGCGGCCAGGCCAGCGCCGGCCAGGCCCAGCAGCAGGGCAAGGCCCGCAGTGACACCGAGGACCTTCGATTTGACGGTATTCAGTTCAGCAAGAGACATCCCGTTCCTCCTTGTGATGTCCAGTGGTTAGCCGGCTCCCCCAACCTATGCCGAGGTAAGCAGCGGCCCCTCTGCGGGGAGCGCTGCTCACCAAAGGGGAGTTGCATCTCTACCTTGCGCGGTGGAAGCCCTGCCCCGAATAAAGGGAGGGGGCCCAGGGGATAACGGGACCGTCACATGCTCATCAATTGGGGATGGAATGCCCGCGCCGGGGACTTGGAGAGCGCGGAGGATCGGAATACGGGAGACCTATACAGCTTGTGGTGCGACGCGCGTTGTTCGTACGTCGGCAAGTGTCATCGGCGTTCGAACACGACTCCGCCTGCTCCATCGTAGCGGAGCTGATATGTCCCGCTGCTGCGGAGTGAGCCGGCGAGGGTTGAGCAACAGGGGGTTCCATCGCTGGCTGGTAGATAGACGTGGGTGAAGGTGAGTCCTGTTTGCGCTTCCCAGCGGTCCAGGCAGGCTGGACCGGCGAACGAGCAGCCCCAGAGGTCGTAGTACGCGTTGATCCGCTGATTGAACGCGCTGTTGGGGAGCCACTCGGTGCCCTGCACCGTGGCGAGGCTCGGCCGGTTGGCGAGGACCGGGAACCATTCGGATTCCTTGCCGGTTTCCCAGGGGCTCGAGGGTATGACCAGGAACCGGGCGCCGGGGGGTGTGGATGTGGCGATCCACTCCATGGCGGTGCGTTGACCGGGGTCGACGGCGTCGAGTGAGGTGAGCTCCCCCAGGCCGGGTTGCTTCACGGTGGCGGCGAAGGCGGCGTAGTAGAGGAGGCAGCCGAGCACGAACGCTGGTTTGGCCACTTCCACAAAGGTGCGTGAGGCTAGACCTGGCTGTGAATTGCGCTCCCATGCACCGCTCTCCGATGCTGGCTCCTGGGTGAAGCGGCGACGGAGCAGGGGAAGCAGGCCCTCTGCGATGGCGATGCCTGCGAGCAACCCGATGGGGATGGATGCATAGGTTGCGAAGGCCCGCACATCGAGAAGGATGATCACGACCCACCACGTGGGGAGCAGGAAGCGGTTGGTTGCGAAACAGAGGACGGCGCCAAGCAGCCCAAGCGACGCGATGAGCGGGAAGAAGGGTTCGCTGGTGGAGATGGCCCGGGCGATTGAGAGCATGACGGAGACGCGATTTGCGTCGTTCGAAAAGACGGTGCCACCGGTCCCGTTGGCCGCAATGAAGGGGTCGAGTCCGTGATGTGCGAGGACCGTGAGCCACCATGGGGACGTGAGTGCTCCTGTCGCGGCGGCGAGCAGGACTGATGAGCGGATGCCGGCCCGGGTTCGCCCAAGGAACAGCCAGAACACGACGATGCTGAAGACGAGGAACCAGCCGGTCTGGAGATGGCTCAAGACCGTCGCTGCGGAGAAGAGTGCCGCGAGGAAGAGGGTCCGCTCCCCGGGGTTGCGGTAGAGGCGGTACACCTGTTCAAGCGCGAGGAGGGCGAAGAGGACGCCCAGCGCCCGTGTCAGGCCGCCGCCCATGATCAGCCAGATGAAGCTTCGTGGGATGAGGGCGAAAGCGGCGACTGCCGCGACCACGGCGACCTGCGATCCGAGCATGGTTCGCGCGAGTCGCCACATCGCGAACAGCGTGAGGCACGAGAACAGGAGGGGGAGAAACCGGAAGAGTGTCAGGAGGCTGAATGGCAACAGGTCGTCGGCGAGGGCAGTGAGGTAGAAGGCGAGCGGGGAGTATGCGTAGGGAATGTCGCCGGTGTTGTACGAGGTGAAGGCGGGCAGACGGTAGTTATTCGCCTGCAGGTCGCGGACCATGGCGTAGAACAAGCCGCCATCGTTCAGCGGGAATTCGGTGGCGAGAACCTGGGCGGCGCGGACGAGGACGCCGAGAGCGAGCGCGACGCCAAGACCGACAGTGTAGTAATCGAGTGGGAGCGACGTGAGCCGCCACCGAGGTAGCACGAGTAAGTCTCGGGCGCTCCGGGCGACCACGGCATTCCTCCGGGTGGCCCCCGCGGGGCCCGCGTATCTCACCAATCAGGGTATGCAGGGCCGGGGAGGGTCGAATAAGAGAAGCCGGTTGTGGCCTAACGAAACTGCAATGTCGTCAGAGGGGACAGATGTCGGTGGGGCTCTTACGGGGGTTGGCGTAGCCGTAATCGAATACTTCGGCGAGATAGGCGGGGGCGTTGGCCGAGGTGAGGTAGCGTGTGACTTCGAGGCAACCAGCGCGAATGGTGCCCACGTCGCTATAGCCCCTGCGGAAGGCCTCCGCGGCATAGGCGAAGATCGGTTCTTCGCTCTGTGCGATGACGGCATCGATGGCAAGAGCGGCGTCCTGGCCGAGGGCCGCGGTCGCGACGGCGATCCGGAAGAGTGCGTAGCCGACGAGTTGGCCGCGCCCCGTGGGTAGCTCCGCAGCGCGGCCAGGCAGCACCTCGGCCTTCCAGTCCTTCAAATCGGGATTGTCGATGGCCGCCCGGTAGGCGTCGATAGCGGCTGCGAAGGCGCCCTGCTGCTCGAAGAGGAGGTCGGCATCGGCGATGGCGTGATAGAGGTATTCGGGCTCGTCCCAATCGGTAGCCTGCAGGACGTAGCGACTGCCGTGGAGGCCGTAGTGGAAGGCAGCGCCGCGTGGCGGGCCCGCTCCGGGGGCGTCGAGTTTACCTCCCTCGAGCGTGAAGACGGTCGATGCGCCTTCGCCCAGGACGGAGACCCCCTCGACATTGTCGATGCCGCCGTCGGCCGGGCCGATGTCACGCCAGGCGGTGCCGTCCCAGCCCTGGATTTCAAGGCGCGAAGCACAGCCGCGGGCTCCACAGCTGTTCACGAGATAGGAGATCTCCGGTTGGCCATCACCCGTGCGGTCGGTAACGCTGAAGACCGCGATCCCGATGATGGAGGCGTCGGCTTCGCCCACGCGGGGAAAGCGTTCGATACCGCCTTCCGCTGAGCGCCGCACGAGCACGGCCGCAGGGTGGGGTGCGGGACCACGTGCTGGCGCGAGCGGGACGAGGTAGATGGCGTCCCCGTGGCCATCGCCGTCGACATCGGCTGAGGTGCACCGTACACGCCAGTAGGAGATCAGCGTGTCGGGGCAGACGTCGTCCTCCGCGGCGAGCAGGGGTTCCAGCACAGCGATGGCCTCGGTGGCGGTCGCCGGCCGCTTTGCAAGCGGATGCGGAGTGGGTGTGACCGTCGGTGGACGAGGCGTCGCTGTCGCGGTAACGGAGGCGGTGGCAGCGGGGGAGCTGGTGGCGCCGGGTGCTGGCAGCGGCGCGTGGCTACCCCCGCACGCCGCAAGCAGCATTGCGAGCGTGAGTAGGGCTACTGTCGCCGCACCAGGTAGTCTTCGGCCGCCCATCCTTCTCCCTGTGCTGTCTGAACGTGCCACCAGGTGAGGTCCCCGGTGGTCTGTGGGCCACCAAGGATCTCGAACTCGGAGCCATCGGGGAGGCAGGCGACGGGATCATTGTCCAACCCGGGCGACGGGCGGACATTGAGGCATTCACCTGACCCACTCACTACAACGACATCACCGGGGCGGAAAGTTCCAGCCGGGGGCGGAGTGGTGTCGGTGGGCGTGGTTGCGGACGTGGCGGAGCCAGGGGTTGTCCCGGGTCCGCCAGCACCAGCGGTTTGTGTCTCGCTGGGGAGATCGGAGGCGTTCGTGTCGCCATCGCTGTCGCTGCTACCGAGCATGCGATCGGCGACCCAGACAACCCCGAGGGCGACGACGACCGCCAGTGCCACGGCGACTGGCACATACCAGTAGTCCATCGCGCGGTGGCGGCCGTACACCTTTGGCAGCGGCTTCCGGACGGGTGCGCTCTCCGGGTCGGGCTGGTAGCGGCGCGGGGGCGTCGGGCGATACGGGGTCTGCGGGTCGGACGGGCGGGCCTGCCTGGCCTGGGGCGCGCCGATGACTGGCTGACGTTCACTCGCCGGGGGATCGTAGTCCCCGATAACGGGCCCATCGTCATCGGGGCCGGAGATCGGCGAGGCAGCTTCGCGCGATGGCACTTCACGCTGCACGGCGAGGCGCTGGGGCGGCAGCGCTATGCGGGCGGGGTTGAGGATACGGGTGCCCTCCGCGGGGTGCGGAGCCGGGCTTGTGCCGGGGCCTCCGTTGACGTAGGCCTCCGCGAGGGGCGAGGACTCGTGCTCACCCACCGTCGCGCAGCCGTCGTTTCGAACCCAGCAGGCGGGGTGATGGAGCACACCGCAGCCATTGCAGCGCAGTACGGCCTCTCCATCTTCGAACGAGCGGTCGCAGAGTGGACAGAAGCGCTGCCGTGACACGAATGTTGCCTCTCCAGCGCCGGGCAGTATGCGTTGCCGACGCCTCATCTTCAAACACGCCTGTCCTGCGTGCCACCCTCATGGGAACGGGAGGTAATTACAGGCTTTCCCAGCATCTGTTCGACTTCGGCAAGGACGGGGAGCGAGGGGGCGGCCCCTCTGCGGCCGACGCTGATAGCACCCGCTGCGGAGGCGAAGCGGGCAGCGTCGACAACTGCGGCGCCCTGGCTGGCGGCCACTGCGAACGCGGCACAGAAGGCATCGCCGGCGCCGACAGTGTCGACTGCCTCGGCCGGGAAGGCGGGAACGTGCGATACGGTCTCAGCTTCAGCGATGAGCGCCCCTTCGGCCCCCAGGGTGACGATCGCTACCTGCCGGGCGATGCGGGCAAGGCGGGCCGCTCGCTGCTCGGGGGACGCCTGGGGGCCGAGGTCCAGGGTGAGCATCTCTGCCTCGACCTCGTTCACGATCAGGACGGTCGCGAGCGACAGGATCTCGGGCGGATGCGGGACGATTGGTGCGGCGTTGAGGATGACCGGCACACCATGTTCGTTCGCGACCTTCGCGGCCGCGATGTTCACGTCCATCGGGGCTTCGAACTGGAGCAGCAGGGCGTCGGCCGTGGCGATGGCGTCGCGCGCGGACTCGACCTGTTCGAGGGACATCGCCAGGTTCGCGCGCGGTGCGGATAGGATGCTGTTCTCGCCGCCGGGGAGCACAACCGGCACGGCCACCCCACTGCCGGCATCCGCCGCGATGTGCAGTTTGGTGATGTCGACGTCATCAGCCGTAAGCGCATCGAACAGCAGTCGGCCGAAGGCGTCGTCGCCGATTCTCCCGATGAGCAGGGCCTCGGCGCCGAGGCGTCGCGCAGCGATGGCCTGGTTGAGCCCTTTGCCGCCGGCATGAAGCTCGACGGACTCCGCGAAGAGCGTTTCGCCGGCCACCGGGAAGCGCGGCATGGTGAACACGAGGTCGGCGGTACAACTTCCGAGAACGGCGATGCGCGGCCGGTCCGGCGCGGGCTGCGATGCGGCCATGGTCGAAGCCTAGCGGCCCGCGCCCGTGGGGCAAGTGGCAGATAGCAATTGCTGAGCGTAGGGTGCGCGGATGGCTGTTCGCATACTTGGGATCAACGGGAGTCTCCGGGGCGGGAGCACTGCCCACCGTGCCCTACGCTTCGCACTTGCAGCACTGGAGGCCAGTGGCGCGCACTGCGAGCCGTTCGATATCGGTTCGCTGCCGGCGCTGGATGGCCGCCGGGATGAGGAGTACCCGGCTGCGGTTGCGGCCTGGCGAGCGGCCTGTGCGGCCTCCGATGGCTTCGTGGTCACGATTCCGTCGTACCACGGTGCGGTACCTGGAGGGCTCAAGAATGCTTTGGATTTCGTGGACACGCCCCATGTCGGCGGGAAGCCGTTCGCACTGATCGGCGTGGCTGGTGGCGATGCGGAGCCGGGAGTGACGGACGTTGCCCGCGTGGTGCGGCATATCGGCGGGATTGCCGCCGTGCCGGATGTGGTGATTTCGCGCTCGGGTGAGCACTGGGGCCCAGGCGATGAGCCCGTCAACAAGGACGTGGCGGCGGCGATTCACAAGGTCGCCGATAACCTCATGGCGTTGTGCAGGCTGCGTGTCGAGGGGCGTCTGCCGCAGCCATAGGGCACTGGGTGCCGCGCCTGCGGCAGGCGGCCGAGGTGACCGCCTGCCGGTCGAGGCGCTTAGAAGCGGACGAGCCGGACGTTGTAGATGCCGTCGATCGCCTCTATCTGATCGATCTGCTCTTCGGTCGGGCATTCGTCGACGGCGATGAGCATGAGTGCGCGACCGCGGCGGGAACGGCGGCCAACTTGCATGGAGCGGATATTGATGTCGGCCTGGCCCAACAGTGTCCCGACGCGACCGATCATCCCGGGGCGGTCTTCGTTGTCGCAGGCGAGCAGGAATGCGTTTGGCTCGGGTGTGAGGTCCACTTCCAGGCCGTTGAGGTAGACGATCTTCGGGTGCCCATGTTCGACGGTGGCGCCCACCGTGACCTCGGACTCGGTGGTGAGCACCTTGACGTGCACGAGGTTCAGGAAGACGTCGTGAGATGTGCGCATGCGTTCATCGATCTTCCATCCGCGGGACTGGGCAACGAGGCTTGCGTTGACCATGTTGACGTTCTCTTCGCTGATGGGACGCATGAGGCCGCGGATAACGGAGGCCCGGAGGGGCGTCACATCGTGCTCGGCGATTTCGCCGTGATACTCGATCTCGATCGAGGTGAGCTTGCCGGTGACGAGCTGCGTGGCCACAGAGCCTACGGTCTCGGCGACGCGCAGGTAGGGGCCGACCACCTTCAGCGTCTCGGGAGCAAGGAGGGGTGCGTTGACCGCGTAGCGTGCTGGCCGCCCGGAGAGGATATCGACGATCTGCTCGGCGACGTCGAGGGCGACGCGCTCCTGCGCTTCGGCGGTGGATGCGCCGAGGTGTGGCGTGATGATGACCTGGGGGATGCCGACAAGCGGGTTATCTCCGGGGACGGGCTCTGCGGTGAAAACGTCGACGGCAGCGCCCGCGACCTTGCCGGACTTGACGGCTTCGGCGAGCGCGGCTTCATCGATGATGCCGCCGCGGGCAACGTTGATGAGGCGCACCCCGTCCTTCATCATCGCGAGCTGTTCGGGGCCAATCATCCCGGTTGTGGCAGCGGTAAGCGGTGGGTGCACGGTGAGGAAGTCGGCGAGCATCAGGACCTGCTCGAAGTCGGCCGATTCAACGCCGAGTGAGCGTGCGCGCTCTACGGGGACAAACGGGTCGTAGGCAACGACGTTCATCTCCATGGCGACGGCGCGACGCGCGACTTCGGCACCGATCTTCCCAAGGCCGATGATGCCGAGTGTTTTCCCACGGATCTCGGTGCCCACGAACTCCTTTCGGCGCCACTCGCCCTTGCGCAGTGACGCGTCGGCCTGGGGGAGGTGCCGCGCGAGGGCCATGAGCAGGGCGATCGTATGTTCGGCAGCGGCGACGGTGTTGCCCTGGGGTGCGTTCACGATGACGACACCGCGTTCGGTGGCAGCCTGCAGATCGATGTTGTCGACGCCGACGCCAGCGCGGCCGACCACGGTGAGCTTCGTCCCGGCTTCGAGCACAGCGCGGGTGACCTTCGTTTCGCTGCGGACGATGAGTGCGGAGTATTCGGGGATGATGGCGATGAGGCTGTCGGCGGGGAGGCCGGTTTTTACGTCAACCTCTCCAACTGCACGCAGCATCTGGATACCCTCAGCCGCGATAGGGTCAGCAATGAGGATGCGCGGGCGTGCTTCAGTCATGGGTGCGTGCTTCTCCTTGAGCGAGCCGAGGGCGAGTTCGATGGCGGCCGGGATACGGGCCTTGCCCGACTCCCAGCGGCTGATGGTGGCCTGGTCGACGCCGAGTGCCGAGGCGATGCCACTCTGCGAGAGGCCGAGCTCGCTACGGACGCGGGCGAATTCGGGTGCTTCCATGCCATGCATTATGCATCTACGCTTCGTATCATGCAATTTGCATGAGGCAGGAAAAGCGAAAGGGGCCCATCCGAGAGATGGGCCCCTTTGATCCTGTGGCAGGTGTGGCGTCAGGCCGTCCTGGACTCCCCGAGCAGCTTCTCGACCACATCGAGGGCTTCTTCAACTTCGCGCTGCTGGACCCAGCCGAGGTGACCAACACGGAAGATCTTGCCCTGGAGCTTGCCCTGGCCGCCGCCAAGCACAATGCCAAACTCTTCGCGAGCGCGCTTGCTGATAGCGGAGCCATCGACGCCCTCGGGCCACCAGACGGCCGTCACGGTGTTGGAGGCGAACTGTTCGTCCACGGGGACGAGCTTCAGTCCAAGGCTCTTGACGCGACTGCGGGTGTAGTCGGCGATTGCCTGGTGGCGTGTGAAGATGCCCTCGAGCCCTTCGGCGCGCATCAGTTCGAACGCCTTGTCGAGGGCGAAGTAGATGGACATCGCCGGGGTCCACGGGTTCTGGCCCTTGGCGAGGGAGTCGCGGGTCTTCGCGGCGTCAAAGTAGAAACGGGGCATCTTGGCCTCGGCATTGGCTGCCCAGGCGCGTTCGCTCATGTAGACGAACGCGAGGCCCGGCGGGACCATCCAGCCCTTTTGCGAACCGCTGACGACGACATCCAGGTCCCAGCGCTCCACCGGGCAGGGGATGGAGCTCATGCTGCTGACGGCATCGACGAGGATGAGCTTGTCGCGGGAGCGCGCCTCCTTCGCGATGGCCTCGATCGGGTTCGTGACGCCGGTACTGGTTTCGTTGTGCGTGACCGTTACGGCCTTCACATCGGGGTTTTCGTCGAGAAGGCGGCCGACTTCCTTCGGATCGGCGGCTTCACCCCACTCGAGTGCGTAGCTCACGATGCCGGCGCCATAGGCCTGGGCGATGCTGCGGAAGCGCTCCCCGAAAGAGCCGATGGAGACGGCGAGGACCTTATCGCCGGGGCTAAGCGTGTTGACGACGGCCATTTCGAGCCCGCCAGTGCCGGAGGTTGTGGCGGAGAGCACGTCGGAGGACGTCTGAAACATCCAATTGAGGCCATCGGTGACGCGTCGCAGGACCTGAGCGAATTCGGGGCCGCGATGGTTCATCATCTGCTGAGCGCCCGCTGCCAGGACCTCCTCGGGGCAGGGGGTCGGGCCAGGAATACGAAGGTTCACACTGGGGACTCCAGAGAGGGTTCGATTTATCGTCTCCCCGCGGCCGATGGTGGTCAACTAGAAGGAGCCTTAGGCCGGGGGGCGGGTAGAATCCGCGGCATGGACAACGAGCGTCTCAGGCAGGTCCCGAGCGTCGACGCAGTACTGGCAGCGATGCGTGAAGTGAGCAGCGACATACCTCATCCGGCGGCGTTGGAGGCCGCAAGGAGGGCTGTAGCGGAGCTGCGGGAGAGCGTGGTGGCCGGTGAAGCTGCGCCGGCGCTGGAGGCGGTGGCGCAGCGGGCACAGGAGCTCGCTGACCGGGGCCGTCAGCCGTCCCTGCGGCGCGTCATCAACGCGAGCGGGGTGATCCTCCAGACGAACCTGGGCCGGGCTCCACTGAGTGCGCGTGCGGTCGCTGCGATGCAGGAGGTCGCGCTCGGGTACAGCAACCTGGAGTACGACCTGGAGGTGGGCGTCCGCGGCAGCAGGCACGACCATGTGCGGGAGCTGTTGCACAAGGCGACTGGCGCTGAGGACGGGCTCGTGGTGAACAACAATGCGGCTGCACTGTTCATGGTGCTGCAGGTGTTCGCGCGGGGGCTCGAGGTGGTGGTGTCGCGGGGACAGGCGGTGGAGATCGGCGGCGGGTTCCGCATCCCGGATGTCCTGCGTCAGAGCGGCGCGAAGCTGGTGGAGGTTGGGACGACGAACCGAACCTACGCACGCGATTACGCCGAGGTTTGTTCGCTGGAAACGGCGGCGATCCTCCGGGTCCACGCGTCGAACTTCAAAATCGTGGGCTTCGCCACCGAGCCGAGCACCGGGGAGCTCGCCGAGGTGGCGCGAGCGGCGAACGTGTTGCTGATCGATGACCTCGGGAGCGGGTGCCTCGTCGACACGACGCGGTACGGATTGGTGCGCGAGCCAACCGTGCAGGAGAGTATCGCGAAAGGGGCGGACCTCGCACTGTTCTCCGGCGACAAGCTGCTGGGAGGCCCGCAATGCGGCGTGATAGCGGGGAAGGCAGAGCTTGTGGAGGAGCTGCGTCAGCACCCACTGGCCCGTGCGCTACGGGTCGACAAGCTGACCATCGCGGCGCTGAACGCGACGCTTGCCAGTTACGTCGATGGCCGAGAGGCGGAGGAGATACCGGTCTGGCGGATGGTGGGTACTGACCTTGAGCAGATCCGCGTTCGAGCGGAAGCCTGGGTGGAGGCCGTGGGCGGCAGGGGAAGAGTGGTAGAGGCGACGTCGATGGTTGGCGGCGGGTCGCTCCCCGGGGAAGGGGTGCGAACGTGGTGTGCGGCCATCGAAGTGACGGACGCGGACCGGCTCGCCCACCTCCTGCGAGCGAACGATCCGCCCATCGCCGGGCGTGTCCAGGACGGGCGTCTGTTGATGGACCCGCGGACCGTCGAACCTGGAGACGACCCGATCGTCGCGGAGGGGCTCGTGCACGGGCTGTCGAAGCTGGGCGAAAAAGCGGAGAACTGATAAAGTCGCCGCTTACCAATTTCATTGCCCTCTCAACGGGGGGGCCGTATATTCCTTGCGTTACGGATTTCACAACCGATCCGTGCTGTCACTCCCATGACTCTCGAAATTCCTGAAGTCGTCATCAACCGCTTGCCTGTGTACGCACGGGCGCTCTCGGCCCTTGCACTGGAGGGCGAGACGGTGGTGAGTTCGCAGGCACTCGGCGAACGGCTCGATGTGACGCCAGCACAGATTCGGAAGGACCTGAGCTATTTTGGGCGCTTCGGCAAGCAGGGGCGTGGGTACAACGTGCAGAGCCTGCTGGCGAAGCTCCGCGAGATCCTTGGGCTGGACCGGAAGTGGCGAGTTGCGCTCGTGGGTGTGGGGCGTCTCGGCCAGGCGATCGCGGTCTATGGCGGCTTCGAACCGCAAGGCTTCCAGATTGTGGCGGTGTTCGACAGCAGCCCCGACGTTGTGGGGACAGAGGTAGGCAACGTGACCGTCCTGCCGGCTGATGACCTGGAATCATTCCTGCGTCAGAACCCGGTGGACATTGGTGTTGTCGCGGTGCCGGCGAAGGCGGCACAGGAGGTCGTGGACCGGCTGGTGAACGCGGGGATTCGTGCCATTCTGAACTACGCCCCGATGACGCCGCATGTGCCGCGAGACGTGACGATCCGGAATATCGACCCGGTGCTCGCGATGCAGAGCATGACGTTCTACATCAAGCAGCGGGATGTGCCTGCGGCGAAGTAGACGGTCGTGGGTGCGTGGGCGCAGGGCACCGTTCAGGGACTTGTGCAGGCGTTCGAGCCGGAACGGGACTCCACGCGGGCAGTGGGCATGCGCAAGTACATGCGCGAGCAATTCCCATTCCTGGGTATCCCCACCACGAAGCGGCGACGGTTACAAAAGACAGCACTCAAGGGGACCAGTCCTCCGGAGCCCGCGGAATTGTTGAATGCGGCCAGGCAGCTCTGGGATCTGGACGAGCGCGAGTACCAGTATGCAGGCACGGAGCTTTTGATTCGATACGAACGTGTGCTCCCGGCGAACGCGTTACCGTCCATCGAGAAGCTCATCACGACCAAGGTGTGGTGGGACACGGTGGACGGCCTCGCATCGCGCGTGGTGGGTCCGATGGTGCAGCGGTACCCGGAGCTGGTGAGCAGGATGGAAGCCTGGGCTGCGAGCGAGAACACCTGGCTCGCGCGGTCCGCGATTTTGCATCAGCTGCTGCAGAAGGAGCGGACCGACGAGGAGCGGCTCTTCCGGTATTGCTTGCAGCGGGCGGGTGACCGCGAGTTCTTCATCCGGAAGGCGATCGGCTGGGCACTGCGGGAGTATTCGAAAACCGCCCCGGAGGCCGTTCGCGGGTTCGTGGCGGAGCATGAGCACGAACTCTCGCCGCTCTCACGGCGGGAGGCACTGCTTTGGCTCACGGGGCGACCGGGCTCGAAGCGGCGGACCGCACTCGAGGCCGCCGCCTCAGGCGAAGCGTAGGTGCTACCGCTGTTCGGGCGACGGGAAGAGGCCGACGAGGTTCTCTTCCTCGGTCGGGAGGCTGCGCTTGATGACGTCGATGTGGTCGAGCGCGATGCCCGCGCCGACGGCCACACATTCGAGCGGATTGTCGGCGACGTAGCAGGGGACGCCCGTCTCCTGGGTGAGGAGTTCGTCCATGTGGCGGAGCATGGCACCACCGCCAGTGAGGACGATGCCACGGTCGATAACGTCGGCGGCAAGTTCAGGGGGTGTCTTTTCGAGCACGGCCCGAACGGTGTGGACGATGGTACCGAGACAGTCCTGGATGGACTGCGCGACCTCGGTGCTGTTTAGCGTGATGGTCTTCGGGAGACCGGAGAGCTGGTCGCGGCCGCGCACCTGCGTTGTGAGGCCTTCATCGATGGGGAGCGCGGAGCCGATGGAGATCTTGATGTCCTCCGCAGTCTTCTCGCCGATGATGAGGTTATGTCGACGGCGTACATAGGCCACGATGGACTCGTCGATACGGTCGCCTGCCATACGAACGGACTCGCTGACGACGATACCGTAGAGGGAGATGACGGCGGCTTCGGTGCGGCCGCCGCCGATGTTCACGATCATGTTGCCGCGGGCGGTCCCAATCGGGATGCGCGCACCAATGGCCGCGGCGAGCGGCTCGGGGACGAGGTGCGCGGGCTTGCGGGCGCCGGCCTGTTCGGCTGCGTCGCGCACGGCACGCTGTTCGACGCTGGTGACGCCGGCCGGGACGGTGACCATGATTTCGGGGCGGATGATGTTGAAGCGCCCGGTGATGAGACCGATAAAGTAGCGCAGCATCGCCTCGGTGGTGAGGTAGTCGGCGATGACCCCGTCGCGCATGGGGCGGATGACGCTGATGGAGCCGGGTGTTCGACCCTGCATGGCGCGCGCTTCGTTCCCGACGGCGACGATGGCGTTGTCGCGGTTGTGGCGGGCGACGACGGAAGGCTCGTTGACGACGATGCCCTGGCCTTTGACGTAGACCAGGATGTTGGCGGTGCCAAGGTCGATCCCGGCTTTCCTGGAGGCGAGGAAGTCGAAGGCCATTATGTACGCTCCACCTCGACCCCGAGGGCCCGCAGCTTCCCGTCGAGCCGCTCGTAGCCACGATCGAGGTGGTGGATTTCTTCGATGATGGTGGTGCCCTGTGCCACGAGCGCGGCGAGCATGACGGCAGCACCAGCGCGGACGTCGAGCGCGCGCACGCGGGCACCGTGAAGTGGGGCGGGGCCGCTGACAATGGCGGATGAGCCTGTGCTCACGATTTCTGCACCCATCTTTCTGAGTTCGCCGACGTAGAGCATGCGGTTATCGAACACCCGCTCGTGAATAATCGAGACTCCGCTCGCCTGCGTCAAAAGGGCGGCCATCGGCGCGTGAAGGTCGGTGGCCAATCCGGGGTAGGGGAGGGCCTGGAAGCTCACCGCGTGGAGCTTCCCATCGCGAATCACTCGGACGGCGTTTTCGCCCTGGCGCTCGATGCGTGCCCCGGCGGCCGCGAGCTTCGTCCAGACCGCGTCCATCACGTCGACCGGGGCGTCTTCCAGGAGGAGGTCTCCACCAGTCATGGCTGCGGCGACGGCATAGGTGCCAGCTTCGATGCGATCGGGCATGACCCGGAACTCGGCGCCGCCGAGCGATTCGACACCATCGATTTCGAGCACCTGGTTACCGATGCCACTGATGCGTGCACCCATGGCGTTGAGGAGGTGGGCGAGCTGCTGCGCTTCGGGCTCAGTAGCGGCGTTGACGATGGTCGAGTGACCTTTCGCGAGTGCCGCTGCCATCATGACGTTCTGGGTACCCGAGACAGACGGGTAGTCCATGAAGATGCGGGCACCGCGGAGTGAACCGGGGCCGTTCGGGGCGCGGGCCACGTAGTGTTCGCCCTCGCGGGTGACTGTCGCGCCCATTGCTTCGAAGCCGGAGAGGTGGACGTCGATCGGTCGTTGCCCGATGACGTCGCCACCGGGCGGGACGGATGAGGCGTAGCCGTGGCGGGCGAGCATGGGGCCCATGACCTGGAACGAGGCACGGTTCTCGGTGATCAGCTCGCTGGGCGCCTCATAGGTAGAAACGCCGCGACCGCTGAGGCGCATCGTGTTCGCGTCAGCGCGCTCCACGGAGCCACCGAGGCTCGTGAGCAGCTCACCGAGTGACCAGGCGTCGCTAATGTCCGGGACATTGGTGAGGACAAGGTCGTCGTCGGTGAGGAGCGAGGCGCACATGAATGCGAGGGCGGCGTTCTTGGCGCCCGAGACCTGGACGCTGCCACGGAGGGTGGCGCCTCCCTGGACGACATATCGCTCGGCCCGTACCCGCGTTG
>JALOAP010000460.1 GCA_023228745.1 Dehalococcoidia bacterium
GAAGGTGGCAGAAGCGTGGCGCAAGGCCAAGAAGCAATTCGAGTGGGAGGGCAAGACAAAGTTGGAGAAGGCATACGCCATTGCGGCGGGTTCTGCAAACGCCTCCCGCGTCATCCTCACCAACTTCGTCTTGGACTTCTCTGCCTTCGGACGGCAGGGATGGTTTGTGCTTCACAGCAGACCCACGGTAGCCGTCAAGGCCGCTAAGGAGATGTTCAAGGCTTGGAGTTCCAAGGAAGGCCAGCTCGCCGTGGCGGAGCAGATCAAGAGCCGGAAGAACTATCAGGACGGGACATATTTCAAGGCGAAACTCATCAAGCCCTTGGAAGGCGGCGTCGAGGGAAGCGGTGGCCGGGAGGAAATGACGAACTCGGATTGGATTCACAAGGTCTGGGGCATCCGGGCCAGCGCGAGGGCTTACGACACCTTCATGCTGGTTCTCCGGTGTGACGTGTTCGACATGGCGCAAGCCCAGATGGCTCGCCACACGCCGAATATCCCCCTGAGTGAACTTCAGTCGATTGCCTACTACATCAACACCGTGACAGGGCGGTATCCGGGAAAGCGCCTCCAGAGCGCCGGGCCGTTCCTAAACACTTGGCTTCTCGCCCCCAAGTTCGTCGCTTCCAACTGGAGCACTGGTGCGGGTGTTCCGCTCTGGAGGGCCATGCGAAAGGGCGACAAGATGGCCGCGAAGATCATCGCACAGGACTATGTGAAGTCGGCGGCTACGATTATGAGCCTGATTGGGCTGGCCTCCATGTTCGGGGTAGACTTCGAGCGCCGGTTGACGCACCGGAACTTTGGCAGCTTCAAGATCGGAGACGACTGGATTTCACCCTTCGGCGGCATCCCATCGGTCTACACGTTCATCGGAAGACTTGTTTGCGGTGGCCGCGTCGATCCCAATACGGGCGGCTGGAGACCTTCCAGGGCCAAGAAGGGTGAGAAGTTGAAGTACGGTAGCCAGACATCATGGGACGACGTGAAGGACTACATCGCCGGAAAGCTTCACCCGTGGCCCCGTGGCACATTTGAAAAGATGTTCGGCGACCAATTCGGGAATTACGTGTCCTGGGGCGAGGCGTTGACGAACATGTACGCGCCAATCACCGCCCAGACGGTTGTGGATGCCTGGGCGGCGGAAGGCTTCGATCCCGCGAGATTCGCCAAACTGGTCGGGGCTGAGGGCGCGGGCTTTGGAGCCAAGCCCAACGTGTATCCTAAGAATTAGCCTTCTCCGCATCGACGGGCCAGTGGTGAATATCAGGATGCTTGGCGTTGAGCCGGTCGCACGCTTCTTGGCAGTAGAGCAATGGGAGCGGGCAATCGCCATAGAAAACACGCCACGAAAAGAACGTCCGCTTTTTCACATAGGCGATTACATAAAGGGTCTCGTCGGTGATAAAGCTCATTGGATTTTCTCTTTCTCCGCCTCGCTGGCGGCGACGAAGGCGCGGAGGAAGGCTGTGGATGATGGAAGTTCGTCCCACGCATTGACCCTGTAGCCGTTGACCATGCCGTGGGCCATGCCCTGTCGGGACTTGGCTTCCATCCACGGCCAATCCCGTCGGTTGCACTCCGCCTTGACTTCGGCGAGGTGGTTGCCGTCGAGGTCGGGGCGGAACCATGAGTCGAGACACGGTGAATCCGAGTGGTGGCTGATCCATCGGTGCTTGCCTTGAACAACGGAGCGCTGGGCGTCCTTTTTGTCACACAGCCACATCCCGTCATCGCGGCGCGGGTGTTTTACCCACCCCATTCCCATCGCGACTCTCTCGCAGAGTTCGACGCCGGTCAGGGCGGATGCGGGGGTTTTCGGTTCATTCTCCATTGGACAGGCTCCTCATCATGGCGAAGTCGGATTCTCGGTTCATGCGCCGGACCTCGGCTTCAAGTTTGGCGATGACCTTCGGCGAACCGATAACAACTGGCGGGCCTGTCATATCGGATGTCACCCGCATATTGGAGAACCCGAACACGGGTGTCTTCACGAGATAGATGTGATCCATCTCGACATACCGAAAATTGCGCGGGTCCTTCGCCCACTTGCGGCGAATGCGTTTCTTCCGGGAGCGCGGGAACCGGAACTGAGTCCACTCCGGTTGCGCCGTGAGGAATTGGCACGGCTCGACGCGGATGGGCGGAAAGGAGAACTGCGGAATCATTCCAGGTGGTTCTGATTTGATTTGGTCCATAGTCTTGAGAATATCGGCGACAGTAGGGAAGGGCTTGTCCCACGACGTGGTTGTCTCGGCTGGGGTTTTGTCAGGCATGGGGAACCTCCTTGAACCTGAATCGTTCGGCGATTTCGGCGAGGTCGGGGTTCTCATCGGCAAGCCCCGCGCCGGTTATGAGCATGGGCTTCCCGTGAATGGTTCCGACCTGGTTGTCTCCCATGCCGACCTTCCGACCGTTGCGGATGAACTTCTTGGCGTGGGCTTCCGTCATCTTGCATTCGCAGATAAACACGAGCGTTTTCATGGCGTAAACATCTCCTTTGCCCATTTGGCGAAATCGTACAGGTAGCAGTGGCGTGTTGGCGAGTCGCACCAGTAGTACCAGACTACAGCCATTCGGCGCGGCCTTGCGCTGTCGATATGCAGGACGTGACGCTTTCGCCCGCTGTGTCCCTTGTAGTCGCACCCGGTGTGGATTTGACACATATTCATGGCTTCTGCGTTCCTTTCCATTGGTTGATTCGACACTCGGTTTTCTGGATGGCGTTCTCTTCCGGCGCGGCGGGGAGGGGACACCAGGAGGGAAACGATTGAGAACATCGTTCGGTCCATTTCCCGCATCCCTTGACGATCATCTTCGGGTGAAAGCACACGCGGTCTTCATGGTAACGACAATGAGCGCACTTGCTGATAGGAGCGAGTTTACTCATGGGGTTCCTCCACGCCGAATTCGCGGGCGAGGGCTTCGAGAAGGGCGAGTTTGCGGGAGATGAAGCCCTGAGCGGTTTTTTCCCAGTACGATCCACCAAGGATCATTGCGTCGGCCAACTCCAGGTCCTTTTCGATGTCCCCCAGCGCCGCCGGGAACCCGTTGTGGGTCGCGGCGATGAGGCGGGCGTTGGCCTCGCTTTCCTCCTGGTCAAGGTGGTAGCGGTCATCGAGGTAGCATTCTGCTATATCG
>JALOAP010000461.1 GCA_023228745.1 Dehalococcoidia bacterium
TCCGGCTATCCACAAAATCCGCTAGCCGAAAAAGTTTTTGGTAAAATTCCGTTATTGATCAAGAGTCACATAACTAATGTCAACGGACACCTAGCGCCTCCGCCTTCAGCTTTCGAGCCTTCGCCGTAGCCGCCTCCCGGGTCATCTTTCGAGGAGAGCCGATGTACTTGTTGACGACCTTATCCCCCATCTTCCAGGATGCGAAATAGTACTCATAGGTCTTCGGGCCCTTCGCGGTGATCTTCTCCACCTGGCCGAGGTAGACCGTCAGCGCCTCCAACCGCGCCGCATCCCACAAGTCCTCGGCCTCGGCCTCCAGCCTGGCCACCTCCGCCTCCCTTTCCCTCGCCGCCGGTTCCAGCCCCCGGATAGCCCGGAGCTTTGCCGCCTCGCCTCGCAGCCTCCGAGCCTCCTCTCTCAAGGCCTTGATCTTCTCCCCGCTTGTGGTTTCATAAACGATCTTCTGCCTTGCCATGTAATATAGTTATGTGACTATCCCATATAAATTTAGTGGTGGGAGTCACATAACTAATCGTAATAGGTTGCTTGGTCGTGTCGCTCTGTGACGATCAGCCCACATTAAAAAAGATCTAAGAATAAATCAACGTCCTTTCGGGTATTTCCTCTACTTGTGGGGCATCACACGATGCAGAGGAGGGCGCGTAATAGTCGGCGACCGCCCTCTCCAGCTCCAGGAACTTTTTGGCCATGGGGTTTTTGAGATTCAGTTTGTACATCTTCGCCCGACCGACTTCGCGGGTCTGCATCACCATGTTCGTCTCCTCTAACGTCTCCCACATTAAGTGTAGGGTGGTTCGGCTGATCCCCGCCCCCGCCGCGATGTCGGTTTTTGAGTAGTCATATCCTAGGTTGTCTACGAAGAAGTCCAGGATCTTGAATATGGGGTCTCTCACTCTAAAGATTTCGATAAATAAGGTTGATTCGCATTTGTGCATGGTTGGCATAACCTCCGAGCCGTAGTGTGCCCAATAGTATACGGTATCGTTATTGGTTATAAGCGTTTACATTATTGTTTAATATGAGTACCGAACAATAGATTTAAATATCAGACGCCTTATCCACATATTATGAATGATTCCGACTATCAGAAGATACGATTTCATATTCTAAACAAGCTCTATCTACGCAATAAATGGGGAGCATCGCATACCAGCATCGACTTTGTATCAAAAGGATTGCCTAGCCATCAAACCGGTGACGCTAAAGATATAGCAAAAGATTTGATTACTGAGGGCCTCTTGTTGAGTAAACCGTCTACTAAAGATTTGCATGTTTCTTTGAACCCCAGGAAGAAAGCAGAAATTTGTGAGATAATAAACGAAGGACCAGGGGATTGATTATCTATCATCCGAGGGTCACATAACTAACCTGGGTTGTGGGATTTGGAACTCGCCAAAAAGATTATTTAGGCTGAAATTCAACGCAGTAACCGCATGTAACCACAATAGAATGAGGTGATAATAGAATGAGATTAGAAGACCAACCCCTAGCGGATGCCAGAGGTCGGCCCCAGACCAAGGATAACGTTGGCCTCCTGGCGGATAAGCTTTTCGATGGTGACCCAGGAATAAGGCATCTTTTAACCGAAGTTCTCCAGCGCCAGGAAGACGAGATCCATCGGCTCCAGTGCATCTCCCAGCAACGACAGAGGGAAATTCAGCGCCAGGAAGATGAGATCCACAAACTCAGGGATGAGCTGGACGCCTTCCGGGAAGAGGCCGCCCTCGAAAGAGCATACGATCGCCAGCGCATTTCAAGGCTGGAGAACCCCATCGTCTCACCCACGCCACCACAAGAAGGTACGAAGACCGCCGCCCGGATTGAAGAGATGATCGGGATCCTGAAGAGACGACAGGGCCGGGCCGCCTTTTCGGAACTTAAAGAGGAGCTGAAGCTTACCGACTCTCAATTTTCGAAGCTCATTAAAAAGCTCGACATGCGTCGTTTCGACGTGCAACGCCGCCCCCACAGCGGAAAGGAGAAGGTTTTGGTTCTGAGGCAACAGATCGGATAGTTGCCGGCAAGTGGAAACTATCTGGCTGGGATATAGCTTCCCGGTGGCGTTTTGCTCTAGCAAATGCCGATAACACACCTCGTTAAATGTCGTGGTGTTTGTCTTGTCTAGTTGATGCTGTTTTTGTCTCTGGTTAATATAAGGTCTGGTATCTAACCCCTTTCTACTTATCCTACTGTGGTCTCGCTGGATAGTTGACAGTTTCCATTCGGTGGAAAGTGGCAAATGATAGTAGTTTAGATGTTACAGTCTCGATAGCGATATGTATGTATAATATAATGAGATGGGTGTTTAAACGGTGTTATAATGAATTCCAAATGTCATTTTTGTGGCACCGAATCAGATGGCCGCGTTTCTGGCGCGCGTGTAGGGACAAAATGGGTTTGTGATAGTTGCGTTAAGGATTTAGCTATCGCCTTGAGGGAACATATAGAAAAGATACATAAAGAAAGGAATGAAATCGATCGATATTCGTAATTAGTGTGTTGAATCTTAACCTTCGCATCATTTTCTACTTTTCCAGCTCGCCGCTTTCCAGGCAGTCTTTGATGTACTGCTGAACCGTCCGGTTCTTGTAGCCTACCTGTTGAGCTATTGCCTGTCGATTCCGCTCGCCAGCCCTCCACAGCTCTTTGATCCGCTCTTGTGTCGCTGAGTCCTCAGATAGCCTCTGAATTGTGGGTTTAACGTCCGGTTTAATTTCGGGTTTAACTTCTGGAGGCTGTTTAACCTCGCGTTTAACTTCCGGTTTAACCGTTAAACTTTTTTGTTTAACTTCTGGTTTAACCCCCAGCCGACTATCAATAAGCTTTATAAGCTCATTTTTATCTAATACTATTAGGCCTGTACCTTCAGGGATCGCGACGTTAAAATATTGGTTTAACGCATCCCTCACGATATCGCTTTTGGACTTCTCGGAGCGTTTAACCTCTTCGTCGATCAGGGTCTCCAGCTCCGCCGAGATCTTGACCCCTAGAAATGGCATGTTTAACTAATTGTTAAACGATCGGTTAAATATCTATGCCAGGTTAAACAGATCGTTTAACAATAGGTAAAACCACGGCCCGGAAAATTTCGGTTCCGCCTTTAAGGGCCGTAGTCATG
>JALOAP010000013.1 GCA_023228745.1 Dehalococcoidia bacterium
CGTCGGCGAGAACTGCCCCTTCGTGAGCCCGTAGATGCGGTTGTTGAAGAGCACGACGGTGAGGTCGACGTTTCGTCGCATCGCGTGGAGCAGGTGGTTCCCGCCAATGCTCAGCCCGTCCCCGTCGCCGGTGATGACGAAGACCTTCAGCTCCGGCCGGCTCGTCTTCAGCCCCGTGGCCAGCGTCAGTGCGCGGCCGTGGATGCTGTGGAACCCGTACGTCTCCATGTAGTACGGGAACCGGCTCGAGCAGCCAATGCCACTGATAAAGACGATGTTTTCCCGTGGAATGCGGAGCTCTGGCAGCATCTTTTGCATCTGCGCCAGGATGGAGTAGTCTCCGCAGCCCGGGCACCACCGGACCTCCTGGTCGGACACGAAGTCCTTCCGCGTGAGGACCGGCAGCTCGTCGGAGATGACGTTGCCGTTCGTACTGGCTTGCGTTGTCATCGAAATTTAGCCTCCCGCGAGCACGGCCGCGGAGCCGAACTGGAACTCGTAGGGGCCTCGAAGCCCCAGGAGTTCGTCGATCTTCCCCTGGATCTCGGCGATCTTGAACGGCTGGCCCGCAATCTTATTGAACGGGACCGCGTCAATAAGGAACTTGCTGCGAATCAAGAGTGAGAGCTGCCCCGTGTTCAGTTCCGGGATCAGCACCTTGTCATAGCTTCGGAGCACCTTCTCCAGGTTCCCCGGGAACGGGTTCAGGTAGCGAAGGTGTGCCGAGGCGACACTCTTGCCCTGCTGCCGCGCCCGGTCACACGCCGAAGTGATCGCACCGTACGTTCCACCCCAGCCGAGCACCAGGAGCTCGCCCTGCTCCGGCCCCTGAACCTCCAGGTCCGGAATGGCTTGCACCGCCCGCGCGACCCGCTCCTTCCGGAACATGGTCATCTGGTGGTGGTTCAACGGGTCGTAGCTGATGTCACCCGTCTTGGCCGACTTCTCCAACCCGCCGATGCGGTGTTCCAGCCCCGGCTGGCCCGGGACTGCCCACGCGCGCGCCAGCGTCTCCGGGTTCCGGCGATACGGCTGGAAGTCCTCCGTCTGTTCGGCATAGCTCCACTCGATCTTCGGCAGCTCATCCATCGAGGGGATGCGCCACGGTTCCGAGCCGTTACCGAGGTACCCGTCGCTCAGATAGATGACCGGCACCATGTACTTCAGCGCCAACCGGAACGCCTCGATCGCCATGAAAAAGCAGTCCGAAGGTGTCGCAGGCGCAACGATGATCACCGGCGAGTCGCCGTTTCGTCCGTACATCGCCTGGAGCAAGTCCGATTGCTCGGTCTTCGTCGGCATGCCCGTGCTCGGCCCCGAACGCTGCACGTCGATGACCACGAGCGGCAGTTCCGTCATCACGGCAAGGTTGAGTGCCTCACTCTTCAGCGCCAGGCCCGGGCCACTCGTCCCGGTAAGGGCGAGGTGGCCGCCGTAGGCAGCACCGATCGTCGCACCAATGGCCGCGATCTCGTCCTCCGCCTGGAACGTCTTCACGCCGAAGTTCCGGAGCTTCGCCAGCTCGTGCAGGATGTCCGAGGCCGGCGTAATCGGGTAGCTACCGTAGAACAGGGGCAGCCCGCTCAGCACCGACGCTCCGATGAACCCGAGCGCGGTCGCCTCGTTCCCGCTGATATGGCGGTAGGTGCCGGGGCGGACTTTCGCCGGCTCCACCTCGAAGCGCGTGTGGAACAGCTCGCTCGTTTCGCCGAAGTTGTACCCTGCCTTCAGCGCCCGGAGGTTCGCCTCCAGCTGGTCCGGCATTCGCTTGAACCGCTCCGTGGCCCACTTCACCGTGGTCTCCATCGAGCGGCCATAGAGCCAGAGCACCAACCCGAGTGCGTAGAAGTTCCGGGACTTGAACTTCTGGGCTGCGTTCAGGGGGAGCCCCTCCAGCGCCAGTTCGTTCTGTCGCGTGATTTCAATCTTGATGACCTGGTAGGCGGCCAGGCTCCCGTCTTCCAGCGGGTTCGCCGCGTAACCGGCCTTCTTCAAGTTCGCCGCGCTGAACTCGTTTTCGTCGACGATCAACAGACCGCCAGCGCGAAGATCCCCAATGTTGACCTTCAACGCCGCCGGGTTCATCGCAACCAGCGCGTCCGGCTGGTCGCCCGGTGTCATGATGTCGTCGCTCGAGAACGAGATCTGGAAGCCCGAAACCCCGGGCAGCGACCCCGTAGGGGCGCGGATTTCCGCCGGATAGTCCGGCAGCGTCGCGAGATCGTTACCGAAGACCGCGGTCGTCTTCGTGAATTGCGTACCCGTCAGCTGCATCCCGTCGCCGGAGTCGCCGGCAAACCGGATTGTGACGCGGTCGAGTTCTTCGACCACATGCTGTGGCTTCGCGGGGGTCTGACTGGTCATTGGACTCTGCTATCCACCTTCTCGTTTCTCCATTACCTGGTGAGGGCGTGGAGGTAGGTTCAACACATCTTCGGGAAACGCTTCCGCGAGGTGTCGCAGCAGGTCTCCCAGGCGAATGAGGCCGACTACCTGGCCATCGGTGACGACTGGCAGTGTTCGATACGAATGCTGGCGCAACCTCGCGATCGCATCTGCGACCGTCCCGCTGGCCGTAAGTGTGTGCGGTGAGCGCGTCACCACGCTCCCGACTGGTTGGTTCCAGTCGTAGCCCACATCCATGCATTTCGTCAGAACGTCGCGTTCTGTGAAGATGCCCGCGAGCTTCCCCTCTTCCATCGCAAGCACACAGGAGCGCGAACCTTCGCGCATCAGGTCCAACGCTTTGCTTACTGGATCGGATGTGGAAACCAGCGCTGGCTCCTCAAACGGGAGCCGTGCGAGCGGCTGATCGATAAAGCGACCCAACCGGGAGCGGTCCATATCTGCCCTAGTCTTAGGCAGGTTGCAATTGCATCGCGAACGAAACGCCCGGACGCCCCTACCCAATCCAGTCTACCGCCTTTTGCTTTCTTTTGCAGGGCACTGCTCCCACCGCCGCCATAGCCCCTACGACGACTACCCATTTTCCTGTCGATGCCACCGCATGATCACTGCAGTGCCTCCGGCTGCCGTCCGATAGTGCCAGTACGCAAAGCACGCAACGGAGCGTAAACATGGCTTCGAGGGCACCGATCCAGGCAGTCCGAGCTGACTTCCTGGATCCCTCTCTCTATGACGATACAGGTCTCGCCGGCGTCCCTCGACTGAGCCGTGGGACGCTGCTCACTGCCCTCAGCAGGGCATTCGATCTCGCCGAAGGGCGCCGTCCCGGTCACGCTCAGCGTATCGCCTACATCGGCGTTTATCTCGCCACCGAGCTCGGCCTCGATTCCGCCCGCATTGAGGAGGTGTTCTTCGGCTGTCTGCTCCACGACATCGGCATGGCCGCCATGCCGGCCGCTCCCCGTGTCGAGACGGGCCGCGGCTCGAAGCTCATCTCAGGCACGGCCAGCGCCCGTGAAGTCCTCGCCGCCGTGCCAACGGGCGGCTGGGTCGACGTTCTCCAGGCGCTCACCCAGCACTGTGACGTTGGTTCGAAGATCGTGCGGCGCCTCGGCCTTGGCGAAGCCGTCGCAAAGGCAGTCGCTTCCCACCACGATTGCTGGGATGGCAGCGGGCTCCCCGGCGTCCAGGCCGGCGAACGCATGTCTATGGTCGCCCGCATTGTCGCCGTTGCCGACCGCGTCGAGTCAATGATCGATGCGGAAGGGTCGCCCCTGCTCGTCCGCCGGCGTGGACCACAGCTCGTGCGCGAGATGGCCGGCAGCGAACTCGACCCGGACCTCGCCAACACGATGGCAACCCTCGCCTCGCGCGACGAGTTCTGGCTCGGCTTCTACGACAACGACCTCGCCGCGACCCTGATGTCCCTCAACTACGGCGGCATCATGGGCCGCGAGGACCTCTTCGATTTCCTCGGCGTCCTCAGCGATATCGTCGACAGCCGCAATGGCCGCGAGTCCGGCCGGGGCCGCCGGGTGGCAGAGCTCGCGCGCCGCGTTGCCATCGTCTGCGATATGACCGAACGTCGCGCGGACCTCGTCCAGGTCGCGGCGCTCCTCCAGGACATCGGGACGCTCGGTGTGCCATCGCATGTCCTCAGCAAGCCCGACATCCTCACTATCGACGAAATGGCCATCGTGCAACTCCACCCGACCTATGCCCGCGACATCCTGAGCGAGGTGCCCGGCCTGGGTGCGGCTGCCTGGTGGGTGGGCTGCCACCACGAACGCATCGACGGCAAGGGCTACCCCGGCATGCTCGAAGGAGACGATGTACCAGTCGAAGCGCAAATCATCGGCATGGCCGAGGCCTTCGACGCCCTTACCAGCGACCGCCCTTACCGCCGCGCCATGTCACCAGCCGACGCATTCGAAGTGATGCGTGGACTCGGCGGGACGCGATTCGACCCGTATCTCCTCGATCGGTTCGAATCCACGGCCGGCCCATTCCAGGCCTAACGGAGCGCCTCCGAATCGCTCCTTACTGGGCACCCACCGCTTTGGCCTGCAGGCCCTCGGAAGTTCCTCTCCGGGGGCCTGCGGCCGTTTGGTCTGGGGCCGTTCTGCAGCGGTAGCGCGCCCTGCTCGTGACATTCGTCGCCCCGCATTCGACAATGCGCGGACGATTCGGGTTAGGGGCCGCTCTATGAACACTCGTGTTGTCACAATTGCACGCCAGGTGGGGACAGCTGGCGAGGAAGTCGCGTCTGCTGTTGCCAAGCAGCTCGGATTTCGGGTCATCGACTACCAGGTCATCCAGGCCGCCGCCGAGGAGGCCGGCGTGTCGCCCGAGACCGTCAGCGAAGCAGAGCACACGCCCTCGCTCATGACGCGCCTGCTTGAGGCGCTCGCGAGGAACCCGAGCATGCCTGTCGCAGCCTGGGCCGACCCCCTCCCGCTCACGACGAGCCCGCTCTTCACATCGGCCGATTACCGCAAGTTCGTGGAGGATGTCATCCGGGACATCTCTGAACAGGGCGAGTGCGTCTTCGTCGGCCACGCTGCCCAGGTCATCCTTGGGGGACGCTTCGACACATTACACGTCCTTGTCACCGGTTCGCCGCAATACCGTTCGCGTCGCATCATGGCTGGCATGGGCGTCGACGAGAAGACGGCGCTGAAGACCGTCGAACGTACCGACAACGAACGGCTCGACTACTTCCGCCGCTTCTACGACACAGGATGGCTGTCGCCCTGGGTGTACGACCTTTGCATCAATACCGACCACATCAATCCACAACAGGCCGGCGAAATCATCGCCGCCACAGCCTCCTTGCGTTAGCCGCGCTGGTCGCGCTCACGTTGCCGCTGGCCGCCGCGTGCCGTGGCGGAGGCGCCAAAGACAGCGGGACCGGTGACGGCGCGGGCGCCGGCACTGAAGCGACCGTCGTTACCGCCCCGGCGAAAGAGATAGTCCCGGACCTCTCGTCGCTCGGCTATAAGCTCGTGGACGAGTTCGCCCAGCCCTTCAACATCCCCGGGCAGGACAACTTTCGCCGCGCATTCGTCCGCGAGGCCAACATAAACCGGGTGGCCCTCGTCGATGTGACCGTGCACGCCACCCTTGATGCTGCCCGCACCGCCTACGAACAGGTGGCGAAACAGTGGGGCAACCCTCCGCCGGGCATCTTCACCGGCATCGAGGGCTTCGACGAGGCAATCTCTCCCACCGTCGGCGACGAACAGCAGAGTTACGTCAGCAGTAACGTCGATGTGGCCGGCAACCGCGCATGGACCGATGTCTACCGCGCCGGGAACGTCGTATTCGTGATTCAACTCCTCGACCGTGGCGACTCCGACCAACTCGACCTTCGGCGGCAACTCGCGGAGGAAGTCGTCGCGCGCATCCCCTAGTCATCGCCCTCGCCGGGGTGAACCGCGCCTTGCGTTCCCGTAGGATTCGTGCCCAACACGCCTACGGGAGCTTGCCTTGCAGTTCTGCCGCTACGAAAAGAAGGGCCACGTCGCCTACATCACCATCACACGGCCCGAGGTGCTCAACGCGCTGCACGCCCCCGCCAACGAGGAACTCAGCAAGGCCTGGGATGTTTTCGCTGCAGACGATGATGCCTGGGTGGCGGTCTTCACCGGCGAGGGCAACCGGGCGTTCAGCGCCGGGAACGACCTGAAGTTCACCGCCGAAATGTCCCGGCTGCCCACCGAGGAGCAGCCGAAGCTCGCCATGCCCGCCACCGGCTTCGGTGGCCTGACCAGCCGCTTCGACCTGTTCAAGCCGATCATTGCCCGGGTCAACGGCTTCGCCCTCGGGGGTGGCCTCGAAATGGCCCTTGCCTGCGACATCATCGTCGCCGCCGACCACGCAGAGGTTGGTCTCCCGGAACCGCGCCGTGGCCTCATCGCCGGGGCCATGGGCGTCCATCGCCTCCCGCGCCAGCTCCCACAGAAGGCCGCCATGGGCTATATGCTCACCGGTCGCCACATCCCCGTGCAGCGCGCCTACGAACTCGGCCTCGTCAACGAGGTAGTGCCCCTCGCGGACCTCGATGCCGCTGTCGAGAGCTGGGTTGAAGACATCCTCCGCTGCGCCCCGCTGTCCGTTCGCGCCACCAAGGAAGCAGCCATGCGCGGCCTTGCCTTCCCCCTCGATGAGGCCGGCCGCCAGCGCTACGAATGGGAAGGCCGCCGGCGCAAGAGCGAGGATGCCATCGAGGGACCACGCGCCTTCGCCGAAAAGCGCGAACCAAACTGGCAGGGGCGCTAGTTCCCCGGAGAAGTGGTCGCTGCGAGCTCCCCTAGCACCAGCGCGTCCGTGGGGAACGCGAGCTCCGGGGGCCTGCCCGGCGGCACGTACCTCAGCGCATCCAACTCCCCGTCCAGGGGTGCCAACTCGCCGCGGAGTACGACACCTTCGAACCAGATGCCGACGGTGTGCTGGCGCGGGTTGTGGAAGTTCGAATGGACGGCCACAACCGCCCCGGTGCGCACGCGAAGGCCCGTTTCCTCATGGAACTCTCGCTCTGCGGCGGCGCGGACATCCTCGTCCCACTCGACGTAACCACAGGGGATGCACCAGAGCCCCGCGTACTCGCCCTTCGCGCGCCGTCCAAGCAGCACATCGCCGTGCGCATCTCGCACCACCACTGCCACCCCAACAATGGGGTTTCGGTAGCGCACGAACTCGCACGCCCCGCACCGCGGTGGCTCGTCTTTGGCAGCATCGAACGTGAGCGCGGTCCCACAGTCGGGGCAGAACCGGCCGCGCTCCACTGTCATCGCTACGGATACAGCGGGTTCAGCACGAGGCCCGTCCCGAGCTTCGGATGGAAGAACGTCGACTTCTGGGGCAGCCGCTCGCCCGCATCTGCCAGGTCAATCACCTGGTGGACGGTCACGGCGTTGAGCAGGAAGCCGGTCGTGTTCGCCGACGACATAACCCGCGACAGGGTGGGGCCTGCCTCATGGTCGAACTCCACCGCACCCTGGCGAAGGTCCTCGTCCGAAATGTCCCAGAGGGGGTTGAGGACCCCGTATCGCAGCAGGTTCGGTCCAACTCGCACCCAGTCCCCGGTGTGCCCGCTCGGCGCGATGCGCTCGAAGACGCTCTCGTCCCGTGGCTTCAGGATGTGCACCATGCCCGGCTTCAGGTTCAACGCGACAATCCCCGAGGGCTCGTCGGCCAGCCGTGTCAGTAGCGCCTCCGCTTCCACATGGTCCGCTCCCGCCAGTTTCACTTCCTCGATCGCGAAGTTGTCATGCAGCCGTTCGGCCCAGTTCGCAGGCGCCTGTCGTGGCACGATCCGGTGGATCGGCCGCACCACCAGCCCGGGATCAGTCGCCGGCACGATCGCTGCCATCGCGTACCGTGCCGGGTGGTCGTGTTCCAGTCGTCCCTCGCGCTCCAGCAGCCGGTTCCGGTAGTTCACCGCCGTTTCGTACCGGTGGTGCCCGTCCGCAATGTAGAGGCTCTCGGCGAGGATCGGCGCGAGCTGCCGCAGTTCATACCGTCCCGCTTCCACCACCCACAGGCGATGCCGGTCGCCATCGCTGCTTGTCGCCTCCACGTCCGCCGGCCGCGACTGGATCGTTTGGTCGAGGAAGTGGCGAAGCTGGTCCGCACGGTCGCGGGCAATCATAAACACCGGGCTGAGCTGCACCTTTGTCGCTTCGAGCAGGCGGAGCCGGTCCTCCTTCGGTCCGGAAAGCGTGAACTCGTGTGGCTTCACCACACCCGCCTCCCACGGCTGCGCCTCCACCGCCGCCAGCACCGCGCGACGCCGGAATTCCTGCCCGTGGATGTCGAACGCCTGCTCGTAGACGTAGAGCATCGGCTCCGCGTCCCGCTGCAAAATGCCCTGCTCTTCCCACTCCCGCAGCAATCCTGCTACGCGCTCGTACCGCTCATCGCCCCCTTCAGCGAGCTCCAGGTGGACCGCGTTGTAGGGGCTCCGCTGCGCCAGCTCCCGCTGCTGCTCTGGCGAAATCACGTCATATGGCGGCGCTAACAGGTCACCCAGCACACCTGCGCGCTCGGTATATCGGAGGCCACGAAACGGAAGGAATTGCGGCATTGATTAAGACTCCTGCAAAGCTGAAAGCGACCGGGGTTTGAGCCAGCCAGCGCCCGCGCCTAGAATCGGCTCCACCCCATGCCACCACTGCGTCTTTTGCAACATCGTCGCGCGGCGCGAGCCGGCCAACATCGTCTATGAAGACGATGAGGTCATCGTTATCCAGAACATTCTGCGCTGGGTTCCAGTCATGCTCCTCGCCATGACGCGCGAGCACACGACCCAGACCGAGCTCTGGGAACACCATATCGGAAAGGTCGGCCGAGTCGCCCACAAGATCGGTGCCGAACTCTGCCCCGGCGGCTACCGGCTGCTTTCGAACTTCGGGTACAACGCCATGCAGAGCCAGGAACACGGCCACCTCCACATCCTGGGTGGTACCTTCCTCGGTCACTACGTCGGTTAACCCGCCCGTTCGACTGCCGCGCGCTGCCGTTCGAACAACTCAAGAATGCCAAGCCGCGCAAGGTCCACCAGGTCGTCCATCGCTGCCCGCGTGAACGGCTGGCCCTCTGCCGTGCCCTGCACTTCGACGAAGGCGTCCTCACCCGTCATCACGACGTTGAAGTCGACCTCCGCCGTTGAGTCCTCTTCGTAGCAGAGGTCCAGCATTGGCACGCCCTTGACGACGCCGACCGACACCGCCGCGACTGGCGCCATCACTGTCGCCGGCGAGATGCCGTTGTTCGCCACCAGCCGCTGGATAGCGATCTGCAGTGCCACGAAGCCGCCGGTGATGGACGCCGTGCGCGTGCCTCCATCCGCCTGCAGCACGTCGCAGTCCACCGTGATCGTGCGCGGGCCAAGCATCTCCAGGTTCACGACGCCCCGGAGAGAGCGGCCGATAAGCCGCTGGATTTCCTGTGTGCGCCCACCGGGACGCCCGCGCTCGACCTCGCGCTGGCTGCGCGTGTGTGTCGCGCGAGGAAGCATCGAATACTCGCCGGTGACCCAGCCGCTCGGTGTGTTCCGAAGGAACGCGGGCTGGCGCTCCTCCACACTCGCCGTACAGAGCACGCGTGTCCGGCCAAACTCAACCAGGCAGCTGCCCTCGGCGTAGTCCGATACGCCGGGCGTGATCTTCACCGGCCGCAGCTGGTTCGGCTGCCGGCCATCAATTCGCAGGGTCACGGGGAATTCTCCAGGGAAAGCGGCAGCGTCCGCGGCGCCGATTCGCCCTTCACACTAACACAGCTCCCGCTCGCGTTCTTCCACCCGCCCGCCGCGGTTCTCCCGGCCATTTTCGCGGCAAGCCGTAACGAAAGTCGATTTCCCGGGTATTGCCAGGTGGAAGAGACAGGCCGCAGCGATCTCCTGGCACTTCCATCCTCGGTCCCGGCGTGTTGCAGCGCGCCGGGGCTCTCCTTTTGCAGCGAATCAGCCACGTGTTGCCTCGGTGGCAGATCTTCGCCACATCAGTGAACCTCCTGCTATTCGGATCCTTCGCCGTCCGTTCGAATATCAGGTAGTGGGCACCATCATCTCGACGCATTGGAATTGGCGACGATCGGCACACTTCCGCCTGGGGTCGCTCGCTTCTGCGTGGTTCGTTGTGCTCGCCGGTCCGTGGCTCGGCGCCCTCTTCTTGCCGCTCGCGGCAGTGCGCTTCATCGCATCGACAGGCCAGCTCATCCTCAATCGCGCACTCGGCCACCGTCAGCCGCTCGCCGCTCGCGATCGCCTCGACTGGCTGCTCTTCGCCCTGACCTTCCTCGCGGCTTGCGGCGCCTCGGCCGTGGACCGCGCCTTCGACGGACCGTTCCTCACCGTCGCCCTCGCCTGCGTGCTCCTGCCCTATAGCGCCATCCAGCTCCGTATGACCGCTCGCTGCTATCGCGCCTTCGAAGCCCACCGCACCCTACCTCCGCCGATCCCCTTCCCCACGCCCACCACCTCAACCGCAAATCGGCCCGCCGCCTAGCGAACCGCACAGAACCCCCTGCACGTCGCTTTCCCCTCGCCCACCGCAGTGGGAGAGGGGGCCAGGGGGTGAGGGCGGCAGCAACACCACCCTTCGAAACCGGCCATCAACCCCTTCGCAATCTTTCGCGCCTTCGGTGTCGTCCAAGAGGCGGAAAAGTGGCGTGCGGGCAAATTCCTAGGGAACAACCCGTAACGCACAGGTAAATCTCCCGTCTTCCTTGTACTAACGGGACTGGCGTTATGCGGAGTCGAGTCCGCAAACGCCTGGCGGGAGATCGATGACTACTGCTGTATTGGACCGGCCTGCGGCCGGCCAAGCTGCGCCGTCACCTGGCGTTTCCGACGCCGAACGCGAGTGGTTCGCGGACTTCTATGAGCGAACCTTCGGGAACGCGCTGCGGTTCGCACTCATGCTCACTCACGACCACTTCCTCGCCGAGGACATCGTCGCAGATGCCTTTGCGCGCGCCTGGAACGCGCGTCACACCTTCAACGGAACAACTGAACTCCCGTGGCTGCTCTCCATCGTGCGGAACCGAGCGGTCGATCACTTCCGCGCCCGGAGGGAGACCGTGAACCTGGACGCCATTCCTGAGCCGAGTGACCACGAGTCGACTCCCATCCTCGAGCTCACCCCGGCGCAGTTGCGCCAGCTTCACCGCGCCATTGCCCGCCTCACCGACGAACAGCAACAGGTCATCTACCTGCGCTTCTACGAAGGCCTCGCCCACGACGTCGTCGCTCGCCGCCTTGGCAAGAACGCCAACGCCGTCCGGGCAATCCAGTTCCGCGCGCTCAGCCGCCTGCGAGCCCTGCTGGGGAGTGCCGATGTTTAGCCGCAATCCGCTGCTCGAATCGCACCTGGATCGCTGCATCGATGCCCTCATCGCCGGCGACGACTGGCGCACCCTGGCGGAGGAGGCTGGTGAACACGAACTGCTCGCCCTCATGACCATCGCCGAGTGGCTGCACCACACCGCCCGGCGGCTCCCACACGACGTCCAGCCCGTCCGCAAGCGCGTCTGGCTGCGCCTCCAGGCACAGCTCGACCCGCCCCTGTCCGGGCCGGTCGCAACTCCACACGCGCTCAGCCGTGCCCTCGCCCTCGCCGGTGCCGGCACCTGAGGCGCACTCCAACTCCATCCCGGAGGTGAACCAGCCAACAGGATGAAGGACTGATCCGGGAACCGCGCCCCCAGGGGCGTTCCAGCACACACAACGGGGCCACGGGGAACCTGCAGATACCACGGGCTAGCGACCCACCACGTTCAGCACACACGGAAGCCAGAAAAGGAGATCACTCAATGCTGAAGCTTCTTACCATCCCGATGAGGAACATCCTCGGTACCTTCCATGCAGACGAAAAGGCCCAGGACGCCTTCGAATACTTGCTCGTCGTCGGCGGCGTCAGCGTCGCGATCGTCGTTCTCATTGCCGCCGGTGCACCGAGCCTCGCCACGTTGGTCATCGACTGGGTCACCGACCAGATCAACGGCATCACTACCCCTTAAGGCAACGAGCGCCCTGCCGGGGGGCGGCAAGTTCACCGCCCCCTGCAGGGCCCCGCTCAACCCCTGTTGATCGCCTTAAGTTCAAACGCACGGGTCAACGAGGCGAGCGCATGCAAAAGCTGCACCAGGACGATCGAGCTCAGGACGCTCTCGAGTACCTCCTTGTGATCGGAGGCTTCGTCGTCCTGCTCGTCCTCGGCCTCCTCGCGTTCGACTCCCTCATCGTCGACGTCGTCGGCCTCGTCTGCCCCTCCGTCGACACCGCCAACCCCGCCGTCGCCGTCGGCTCCTGCCTCGGCATCTCCTAGCGGAGGTCACACCATGCACCCACTCCGCACCATCCGCCGCATCCTTCGCCCCGGTCACCGCCGCGAGGAGGGACAGGCTGCTTTCGAGTTCCTGCTCGTCCTGCCCTTCTTCATCCTCTTCCTCCTCATGGCCGTCGACTTCGGTGTCCTCATGTACAAGTACGTCTCCGTCTCCAACGCCGTCCGCGAAGGCGCCCGCTATGCCGCCGTCAACTGCGGCGATGGGGAGTGCTCAGTGATTGAGATCGAGGAACGTGTGCTCGAGCGCTCGGGCGGTATTCTCGGCAACGCCGCAGATGTCCACGTCGCCTGGGAAAGTAGCAACGAACCAGGCCGCGGCACCTCCGTTGTCGTCCGTGTCTGCCACCGGCACGAACTGCTCTTCTTCCCCGCGTTCAACTTCAACGTCACCTCGACCGCCGACATGCGCCTCGAACAACGCGACAAGGGAACGGGCTTGCCCACCTCGGCGGGGTGCTCCTGATGAAGCGCCGCCGAGCAGGCCTCCGTCTGCACCGCGACGAAGATGGCCAGATGGCCATCGCCATGATCCTGACGCTCCTCGTCGTCTTCCTCTTCTTCGCGCTCGCCTTCGACGCCGGTCTCTGGTACTTCGACCACCGCACCGCCCAGAACCAGGCGGACGCAGCGGCACTTGCGGGGGCCTTGGACCTGCCCGACACGGCTGAAGCGCAGACTGCCGTCAACAAATGGCTGGACCGCAACGGGTCAAGCGCCGCAGAAATCAGCTGTCTCGACATCACTGCCGACAAGGTGGAGGTCTGCGTTCAGCGCTCTTCGCCTGGCGTCTTCGCCGCACTTTCCGGTATCGACTGGGTCAAGATCAGTGCCAGGGCGGTAGCCATGCGCATCGCCCAGCCCGTCCCGTTCGCCCTCATGGCAATGAACGAGAGCGAGTGCTCCTCCCTGCATCTCACGGGTGGAAGCTTGATAAATGTGGACGGCACGGATGAATCCGCCGGGACATACACGCGCTCAGATTGCGATGAGGCCCTCACCATCGACGGATCAAACGGTCGACTCATCGTTGGGGGGAACAACGATGTGTACGGGGGCGCCAATTCGCGTTGCCTGGCTGGTCAGTGCGATCCCCTCCCGACCTCCCAAGAATATTTTGAGGACCCGTTTGCCTCAGTCCCGGTCCCTTCCACGGCCGCCTGCGCCAACCCCAAATCGCCCATTACTATTCCCACCAACAAAAGTGAACCCCTTTCCCCGGGATGCTACCGGCAGCTCTCCATCAACGGCACTGCGACACTTGAGCCGGGCGTCTACATCCTGACCAGAGGCATCAGCGTCTCGGGCACAATGACCGCGAACAACGTCACCTTCTATCTGACCTGCCCCGGTGGCGCCTGCAACGGGGATGTTCCTCAGGCGTTCAACGTAAGTGCCGAAGCAGAAGTCACCCTCTCCGGCCGAGAGGAATTCGAGAACATAGCCATATTTGCTGACCGGACAGCCGGGACCAACACGGGGCAGGATCTCATCACCGTACAGGGTGACGGTAGCTCTACCTTTAGCGGTGCCGTCTACGCCATTGCCGGCGGCGTCTCGTTCACTGGCCAAAGTGGGACGTTCCCCCTAAACGTGGCGATTGTCGCCGACACGATCACCCTTGGCGGTGGCGCGATGATCGATGTTACGTACGACATCGACCTCATTCCCCCGCATTACAAGCTTGCACTGATTGAGTAACCATCACCGCCGCCTTCGGCGTCGCCCTCATCGACTAACCCCGCCCGAAAGGACCGACCATGGCACACTCCATCCCCGCCAACGCCCCGCCCGCCCTTGGAGGCCGCAAGGTCCTCATCGCTGCGCTTATCCTCGGCGCTGTCACGGCCGGCCTCATCGTCGCCTTCCTCGCCAGCCGCGATTCCAGCAGCACCGCTCCGCTCGCCGTCACGACCCTCGACGTCGTCGTCGCGAAGCAGGACATCGCTGCCGGCGTCACGGTCACGAATGACATGGTCGAACTCCGCGAAATTCCTGCCAACGCCGCTGTCTCCGGAGCCGCCACAAACCTTCGCTCTGTCGTCGGCGAAACCGCGCGCTACCCGCTCCTCGAGGGCGAGCAGATTGCCATGACGCGCCTCGTCGAGCCTCCGAAGCAGAAGTCGCTCTCCTTCACCATCCCCGCCGGCCTTCGCGGCTTCACCGTCCCGGTCGAAATCACCCGGAGCCCCGCTGCGCTGCTCGTCCCCGGGGACTTCGTCGATGTCATCGTGTCCGCCGAGCTGGTGCATCTCCTCCCCGGCGGCCTCGACCCGAACGCGACCGTCGGCACCAACAACGACAAGCCGAAAGCGGCCGTCACGCTGCTCCAGAACGTCCAGGTCATCTCGGTCCAGCGCGCCTTCGTCGATTCTGGCGTGCCCTACGACGAGTCCACCCGCGGCGCTCCGCGCGACGAGGAGAACACGAACTACGTGACGCTCGCCGTGACACCGGACCAGGCGCAGATCCTCTGGCTTGCCACCCAGGAGGGCGCGCTCACGCTTTCGCTCCGCTCGTTCGGCGACAACGTCATCGCCGAGCTCACACCTGTCGCCGAACCGATTCGCCTGCCATGAGCACCGCGGACCAACGCCACCTGAAAGGACTGCCGCATGGCTGAAGCAATTCGTGTGCTCATCGTCGACGAAGACCCGGATAGCAGGGTTGCCGCGCGGAAGTCGCTCCAGCGCGCCCAGCTCGCCATCGCCGGTGAGACCGGCTTCGGTACGGCTGCTGTCTCCCTCGCCGCCGAGACGCGCCCCGACGCCATCCTTATCGCCGTCGAAGACCCGGTTGCGCGCCCGCTCGAAACAGCCGAGGCGATCGCGAACCTGTTGCCCGCGACGCCGATCATCATCTACTCGTCGCTCGCCGACGCCGAGTCCGTCCGCCGCGCGATGGTCTTCGGTGCCCGCGACTACATCCTCCGCCCGCTCCAGGCCGATAACGTCCGCGCCGCCGTCTTCCGCGCGCTCGAACAGGAGGAACGCCGCCAGATGCGGCGTGCCGGCCAGCTCGCTGACCTCGAAGCGCGTGGCAGCGTCATCACCATCGCCGGCGCCAAGGGTGGCATCGGCAAGACCTTCGTCACCGTAAATCTCGCCCTCGGCCTCGCCCGCGAAACCGGGAAGTCCGTCGCCATCGTCGACGCCGACACCCAGTTCGGCGACGTCGCCACCATGTTCGATATCGAGCCCGCCGTCACGAACGCCGAACTCGTGCGCGACCTGGCGAAGCTCGACCGGAACACCATCCGCGACTACATGACCGCCGCTCCCGGCGGCGTCTCCCTGCTTGCCGCCAGCGAGGATGACATCTGGTTCTCGCTCCCCGAGGGCGGCTGGGCGAAGCTCATCGACCTCCTCGCGCAGGTCTACGAATTCGTCCTGGTCGATACGTCAGGGTCCTTCGACCCATTCACGCGCCAGTGCATCGAGGCCTCCACACTCACGCTCCTTGTGACCAGTGGTGAAGTCTCGAGCATCCGCGACACCGCAGCCGCCGTTCGTCGTCTCGACCGTTGGGGCATCGGCCGAGACGACGTTCGGTTGGTCCTCAACCGCACCGGCTCCACCGCAGGCCTCACCGTGCCGGACCTGGAAGCAGCGGTCGCGCGCCCCCTCTTCTGGGAGGTCCCGAACGACCGCTCCGCCCCCGCTTCCGTGCAGTCCGGCCGTCCGCTCGTTACGCACGAACCGAACGCCCGCGCGGCGAACTCCATGATTTCGCTCGCCCGCCTCATCGCCGGTACCCGCACCTCGCTCGTCGAGCGCCCGGAGGATCGGCCGGGGCTCTTCAAACGACTACTTACATCGAGGGGACGACGCTATGACCCAGCCGTGGCACCAATTAAGGAACTCCCTGAACAACAGTAGGCTCGCAACCCTCGAAAACGACACCGACTACGAAGATCTGCTCCACCAGCGGCTCATCCGCGAACTGGACGAGAACGCGCTTCGCGGTTTCGAACCGGATCAGCGCCGCGACCTCGTCGAGCGCGCCGCCCGCACCGTCGCCGCCGATGTCTTCCCCCAACTCGTGGGCGACGGCAAGGAGGAGGTGGTCGCGCGTGTCGTCGATGAGATCGTGGGCCTGGGACCGATTGAGCCGCTCCTCCGGGACGCCTCTATCTCGGAGGTCATGGTCAACGCGCCCGACGAGGTCTACTACGAACGCGACGGCGTTATCTACGAAGCCGATGTCGTATTCCGCGATGACGCCCACGTGATGCGCGTCATCGACCGCATCGTCGCGACCATTGGCCGCCATGTGGACGAAGCGTCGCCGATGGTCGATGCACGTCTCCAGGACGGCTCTCGCGTCAACGTCATCATCCCTCCGCTCGTACCGAAGAGCCCGGTGCTCACCATCCGCAAGTTCCGCCAGGACCGCCTGACCCTGGACGATCTCTGCTCCATCGGCACGGTCACGCCCGAGATGGGCGAGCTCCTGGCGGCCTGCGTGAAGGCGAAGCTGAACATCGTTGTCAGCGGCGGTACCGGCACCGGGAAGACCACGCTCTTGAACGCGCTTTCCGCGTTCCTGGGGCAACGGGAGCGCATCGTTACGATTGAAGACCCGCTCGAACTGAAGCTCCAGCAGCGCCACGTGATTTCACTTGAAGCCCGCCCGCCGTCGGTCGAAGGCAAGGGCGAGGTGACGCAGCGTGAGCTGGTCCGGAACGCCCTCCGCATGCGCCCCGACCGTATCCTTGTCGGCGAAGTCCGTGGCGCCGAAGCGTTCGACATGCTCCAGGCGATGAACACCGGTCACGAAGGTTCGCTCACGACCGTTCACGCGAACAGCCCGCGCGACGCCCTCGGCCGCATCGAACAGATGGTGATGATGGCCGGTTTCGACCTGCCCATCGCAGCCATCCGCGAGCAGATGGCCTCTGCCCTGCACGTCATCATCCAGATCGCCCGCCTGGCCGATGGGACCCGCCGCGTCGTGCACCTCACCGAGGTTGCCGGGATGGAGGGGGCGCTGGTCACGCTCCAGGACATCTTCTCGTTCCGCCAGGCCGGTATCGACGCGGACGGGAGAGTGCTCGGCGATCTGAAGCCGACCGGCATCCGCCCGGCCTTCGCCGACCGCCTTGCCGCCTACGGCATCGGCCTCGAACACGACATCTTCGATACCGGGCGGTGGCGCTGATGGACCCCCTCCTCGCACTCATCGGAGTCACGCTTACCGCGACCATCGCCCTTGGCTCGCTCTACGCCTTCGAACAGGTCACGGGCGAACGCGCCGTCGTTCGCCGCCGTATAACCGGGCAGCGTGATGGTCTGCGACTCACGTCTGCATCGGTGCTGCGAGCGAACCGGTCGAGCCGCTTGCCGCTGGTCGATCGCCTGCCGCTTTCGCCCCAGGCGCGCGAACGGATGCAGACGGAGCTCGAACGCGCCGGTAAGCCGCTCAAGGTAAGCGAATTCCTTGCCCTGCGGCTGGTCCTGGCGCTGGCAGGTGCGCTTGTCACCTACCTCACCCTCGGGCCGCGCGGCGTCCACCCCGCACTGCTCGTCCTTGCCGCTTCTACGATGCTCATGCTCGGCTGGATGCTCCCCCGTATCTGGCTCTCCCGCCAACGCCAACAGCGCCAACGCCGTATCGAGGAGCAACTCCCGGACGCGCTGACGGCCATCGCGAAATCCCTGCGCGCGGGCACTGGCCTGCTCCAGGCGCTCGCCTACGCCGCGAACGAAACCGAAGCGCCCCTCGGCCCCGAACTCCAGGCCACCCTGCGCGACCTCCAACTCGGCGCCGAGCCCGCGGACGTGTTCGGCGAACTCGCGGAGCGCATCAACCTCCCGGACCTCGATATCGCCGTGACGGCCATCCTTATCCAGCGGCAGGTCGGCGGGAATCTCTCCGAGATCCTGATGAACGTCACCAACACCATCCGGGAACGCGCGAAGCTCCAGGCGGAGGTCCGCGTTCTCACGGCACGGCAACGGCTCACCGCGAACCTCATTGCGCTCCTACCGATCCTCGTCGCGGCGGCGTTCATCGGTCTCAACCCGGACATGGGCATGCTGCTGATCGACACCACCGCCGGCCGCATTGCTCTCGCAGTTGGCCTTGCCTTCGAAGTCTTCGGGATCCTCCTCATCCGCCGTCTGTCGGTCATCGAGGTCTAACCCATGTTGCTGCTCATCTTCCTGCTGCTCTTCGCGACCGTTTCTCTCTTCGCCTGGGAGCTCCTTCGCCCCAAAGAGAATGTGGTCGCCCGTCGTAT
>JALOAP010000462.1 GCA_023228745.1 Dehalococcoidia bacterium
CCGCTTGTCCTTCACGAAGTAGTAGACCCCGTTGTCTTCAAACTGGGCCACTCCGGGACGGTCGAGCTTGTTTGGGACAAAGGCGCCGACGCCGGCGGAGATGAGCACCGTGCGGCTGTAGTGGACCTCGGTCACGGTGCCGAGCCGCCACACTTCTTCGCCGTCCACCGTAGCGCGGGTCAGCGTATCGATGCGCTGGTCAAAGACGAAACAGGGGTGGAAGAGGCTCGCCTGTTCGACCAGCAGCTTCACGAGGTCCTTCGCCAGGATCTTCGGATGGCCCGGAACGTCGTAGATGTACTTCTCGGGGTAAAGCACCGCGAGCTGGCCACCGGGCTCGGGCAGGGCCTCGATGACCTTGGCCTTCATCTCGCGAAGTCCGGCGTAAAAGGCGGCGAAAAGGCCCGTGGGCCCGCTTCCGATGACGGTGAAGTCGTAGACCTCGTGCTGCTTGTCCATGGCTCATAGTCTGCCACTGAGGACACTCACTCGGAGCGGACTTATGGGCCAAAGTGCAGCGGCCGAAGCGCGGCTTTTCAGCTGATCGAGTCAGGCGGGGTAGCGTTGCCGGTGCGGAATTCCGACACGGCCGTCGCGAGGTCGAGCGCGCCTTCATAGAGTGCCCGGCCGACGATGGCCCCTTCGCAGCCAGCAGCGGCAAGCTGACGTAGATGTTCAATATCGGAGACCCCACCGGACGCCACGACAGGGACGGGCACCGCCTGCGCGAGCTGGCGCATGGCATTCACATTCGGCCCTTCCATCGCGCCATCACGTGAGATGTCTGTGTACATGAGGCGTCTCACACCGAGGTCCACCATCTGGCGGGCGAGTTCGAGCGCTGAGACGCCGCTGCCGCGCAGCCAGCCATCGGTCATGACCTCGCCGTTGCGGGCATCGATGGAGACGACGATGGCGAGAGGATGGCGGTCACAGGCTTCGCGCACGAGACCCGGGTCACGTACGGCGGCACTGCCGAGCTGGATACGACCCGCGCCGTAGGAGAGTGCATCTTCGATCGCGTCGAGCGTCCGGATGCCGCCAGAGACCTCGATCGGGATCGTGACGGCCCTGCAGATCTCGGCCATCACTTCGCGATTGAATGGGTAGCCCTGCTTCGCGCCATCGAGGTCGACGACGTGGATGAGCGGCGCCCCGAGTTCCTGCCACTGGCGAGCGACGCTGACCGGGTCGTCCGAGTAACGCATTTCGCGGCTGTAGTCGCCCTGCACGAGGCGAACGCAGCGGCCGTCGCGCAGGTCGATAGCGGGGATCACCTGGAACGTCATGCGACCGCCGACTCGCGGGAGGCGTCGCCGGACCGCCCGGCACGCGCCCAGGCGAGGAAGTTCGCATAGAGCCGGAGGCCATTGGCGCCGCTCTTTTCGGGATGGAACTGCGTTGCGACGACATTGTCGCGCGCGACGACGCTGGGGAAGCGTACGCCGTACTCCGTTTCGCCGAGTGCGATCGCCGGGTCGTCCGGGGACGGGTAGAAGCCGTGGACAAAGTAGAAGAGGCTACCGGAGGGGATGCCTGATGTGAGCGGGTGGTCGCGTAGCCAGTCGACGGAGTTCCATCCCATGTGCGGGACCTTCAGCTCACCCGCGGGGAAGTGGCGAATCCGGCCGGGCAGAACGCCGAGGCATTCCTGGCCTCCACCTTCCTCGGACCAGTCGAAGAGTGCCTGCAGGCCCATGCATACTCCCAGGAAGGGGCGCCCGTCGCCGATGTAGCGCAGGATCGGTTCGACGAGTCCGCGGGAGCGGAGGTTCGCCATGGTGTCGGCGGCGGCGCCAACTCCAGGCAGCACGAGCGCGCTCGCAGCGGCGATATCGTCCGGATCAGCGGAGACAACGGGCGACGCGCCGACGTGCGCAATGGCTCGCGCCACGCTGCGCAGATTACCCGCTCCGTAGTCGACGACAACCACCTGTCTGTTCACGGAAGTCAGGATACCACGGCGTCCACCGTCGCCCGTGGCAAATACTGGCTCCAACTCGGACGAAGCTGCCACCAGCGATGTGCGGGCGGCAGCTTCGGAGATAGTCATGTGGCAGGAGCTGCTAGCCGGCCGGGACCGTCCAGGTGAGGCCGTCCTCGACATTGATGGCGATCCAGAAGGCCTGCCCGAAGTTCAGCGTGGTGAAGTCGTTCACGCCCGGTACATCCTGCTGACCGGGGAAGAAGGTGAGCCACGACTGTTCAGGGCCGTTCCACGAATAGAGGGCGGTGACGGAATCGGTGAGGTCGCCATCCTCGGAGAGGTTGCCCTCGAGTACTTCGAGGATGTCTGCGCCATCGTCGCCGAGCCAGGCAAGCAGATTCCAGCGGAAACTCAGCGAGTACTCATGTGTGCCTGGCTCTTCTGTTGGCTCCTCGGTTGGCTCTTCAGTCGGCTCCTCGGTTGGCGTGGCCGTCCCGGTGGGTTCTTCGGTCGGTGTAGCAGTGCCGGAGGGCTCCTCGGTCGGCGTAGCGGTCTCGGTCATGGTTTCCGTGGGCGAAGGTGATTCATCGCCGTCCTGTGCCCAGGCGGAGCCACTGCTGCTGAGGAGCGAAGCACCGAGCAGCGCTGCACCCGCGAATGCAAGCCCGGCACCGGCGACAGTGAGGCGCCACCGGCTCCGGATACCCGTGTCTTCGGTCATGTTGTTGTCTCCTTATTGTCCTGGTTGAGATCGCAACTATCGTGCACAGGTCATCGCTGCTGTGCTGCGACAGTTGCTGCTTGTTCCTCTTTCAGTGAGCGAGCGCAAACGTAACATCGAGCTGCAAAAGGGATGTAAATGCAGCGCAATATCTTCGCACTCGGTGCACACGCACTATTTAGCGAGCAAGCAGACGGGGGGCCGCAAAGCCCCAGGCAGTCCCACGCCACCCGGTAAAGCTGTGCGAGAGCGTGGGGGCTATACTGCGAAGCCGATGGAAGTCGCGAACCAGTACGACGCGCGCCTGCGGAGCGAAGAGCTGCGCTCGCTCCTGAACTACCACAACTACCGTTACTATGTACTTGACTCGCCGGAGGTCGCGGACGCCGAGTACGACGAGCTGATGGCGGAGCTTCGCGCGATCGAGGCGAAGTTCCCGGAGCTCATCACGCCGGATTCGCCCACACAGCGGGTGGGTGCGGCGCCG
>JALOAP010000463.1 GCA_023228745.1 Dehalococcoidia bacterium
TCTTGGCGGGGTTTGATTAATCACTTCGCGATAATCACAATAGCAGATTGGAAGAAATGGGAATCATCCGTTGTTAAGGAAATCTTGTAAAGATTCCTTGAATTTCTGCCATAAGGTTTCATTGATCATTTTCATCATCTTTTTGTCAATCTTCTCCACTTTTCGATCATAGGTCATGATGCCATTGACCTCATCTTCGACGTCTGAAAGTTGCGTGTAAACCAGTACGCTTAACCCCTTTTTAACCTCGGGGTATATCTTCTTTTCATACAATTCTTTCACCGCTTGATTCAAATCTCTCAAAGACGAAAAGATTTTGTAACCAAAAATGGCATCGGGGTTATAACTATGGTCATCGATTCTCATGCTATACCCGCCAAACTCGGTGAGTGCTAGGATTCTCTTCCTGGCTTTCTTTTCGGGAAAACGGATTCTTTGGAAATAGATATGCCGGCTGTGATAGTCGCCACCTTTTTGATCGGACCAGCCACTGGCATGGTCGACCAGACGGGAGTGATCCAACTTTCGGACGCGTTTTTCCACTTCCAAGGCGTGAAACTGGCCCCATGACTCGTTGAAAGGCACCCAAGTCGAAATAGAGGCGACGTTTCTCAGATGCATCAACATCTCTTCAAGTTCGATCAGGTATTGATCTCTTCCTTGTTTGTGTCTTCTCCCAAAAAAGATGTGCCATCCATCGTTCAAGTTGATGTGGATCATGGATAAGAAGTGATGGATTTTGACATCCTTGCTTGTAGATCCATTGATCATATCCTGCCACACGATCATGCCGATGCGATCACAATGATAATAGAAACGTAGTGGTTCGATCTTGATATGTTTTCTCAGCAAGTTGAATCCGTAATCTTTCATGGTTTGAATATCATGAATCATCGCTTCATCAGAAGGCGCCGTCAACAAGCCGTCGGGATAATAGCCCTGATCGAGTACGCCGGACAGAAAATAAGGCTGATTGTTAAGAAAGAAGCGCATGACGCCTTTCTCATCTGCTCTTCTTTCAAATTTGCGCATCCCGAAATAACCCGACACTTCATCTTCGCCATAGATGAGTTCATAATCATATAGGTGTGGCGTCTCCGGAGTCCAAGCCGCCACCGCTCCGAGTTGAACTTGGATGGTTTTGCCAACAAATGCACTCTGTGCCACTTCTTCATCACCCAGACGGATTATGATATGACCCGAAACCTTATCATCAAAGGTCTCCGATGTGATTTGAAACGTGACAGTCCCGGCGTCAAAATCCGTTTTGATCCACACGTCCTCCACATAACCATCCGGAACGCTTTCCAACCAGACGGTCTGCCAAATACCCGACTGAGGCGTGTAAAAGATGCCCCCGCGCTTGAGCCTTTGTTTGCCTGTTTGGCGGTAGGATGTATCAGTGATGTCCTTGACAATCACTTTCAAGGAAAAGCCATCGCCTATGACATAGTCAGTGATATCGACTTTGAAGGGTGTGAATCCACCCAGGTGTTTCGTCGCGAAAGAATCGTTCACGTAGACTTTTGCTTCTTGATCGATGGCTCCAAAATGCAGTATCAACCGTTTCTTCCGAAACCCTTCGGGCAGATCGACATTTCTGTGATATATCAAAAAATCATCGGGATTGACCATACGTTCCACACCCGAAAGCGTGGCTTCCGGAGAAAAAGGAACCAGGATTTTCCCTTCATAAGCTGTATTGCTTTCGTCCTTGCCGATGCAGTAATCCCATTCGCCGTTCAAACTCATATAACTGCTTCTCACCATTTGCGGCCTCGGGTATTCATTCAGGACCTGAAGCGGATTCAATCGACACGCAAATGGCGTTTCGAGTCGCTTCATCCGTTTTGCTCCTTTACACCTTTTCGTTCTTGCCTAATGGCGAACCAGACCGGGACCAAGGTCAAGATGACGACAATGGCCGAAGCGATGAATATTCCCGGTGTCGGAACCGGTTTGATGACGCCGAGATCTTCATAGAATACCCCGCTGTTCGTAATGACCTTCGCTCCGATGAACGGACCGATGATCATCGGAATCATGACACTGAAAATCATGCGAATGCCTTGAAAATGTCCGACCTTGTCGAGCGGTGTATGATCCCTGACCTTCACATTCAAAACCGTTGTCAACACGAGATTCCCGCTCATCATAATCGTTCCGGAAATCCCGACAAGAAGCGGTTTTCTCGTCACAAACAATAATATGAGCCCCACGGCCATGATCACAACTCCGGGCACGAAAAATCTGTTCTTGTTGTGGGCTTTCATGAACCTCGAAACCACAACGCTCACGACAGACGCCAAAATCAACACAATCCCCAAAAGGATCGCGTAACTATCGATGCCCAGATAACGTTGGATGTAAATGATGAAATACGGCATATAGACTTGTACGGCGATGCCGAACACAGCGAGTCCGATCAGATAGATATAGAGTTTCTGATGGGAGACGATCGTTTTCGGTTTGAAACCATATGTCAGTGTGTTCCAATAACTGGTCTGCGATTTTTGGACATTCGATTCTTTGATCAAGAAGATGCCGATCACACCGCCAAGGCTGATGAGTCCGCCGGAAACCATAAAGAACAATGGCCAATTATCTTGTTGGACCATGATATCAAACCCGCCAAAGATGATCAGCATTGCGACCAAAGGCAACATGGCGATGACACCTTCGACTTTACCTCGATTGTGGTGATTCGTGCTGTCAGTGACCCAAGCATTGAACGCTCCATCGTTTGCCATCGATCCGAAGAAGGTCATGATGCAGTCCATAATGATCACAACCAATACGGTAATCAAGACAATGTTACCGCCTTTAAAGATTTTTGCCATGTTTTCGACCGAGACAAACGCGAACGACAACGTGACGAGCCCCCAAAGGATATAGCCGACGGATATGAAGAGTTTTCGTTTCGACACCCGATCCGACAGAGCTCCCATCAGAATCGTCGTCAATGTGGCGGTGATGGCGCTCGCCGCCACCATGGAAGCGATCGCATTGGGATCACCGGAAATCGTGTTGTACAAGAATAGATTGAAATACATATTCTCGATCATCCACGCCAATTGCCCGAAAAGCCCGAAAAGGATGATCGTGATCCAGGTGCGTTTCCCGACTGCCGTTTT
>JALOAP010000464.1 GCA_023228745.1 Dehalococcoidia bacterium
TCGTTCCTGCCGCGCATGGGACTGCCTCCTGTTGGAGACATGATCCCTCACATCAGCGATTCAGCCGATCCCACTTTTTCAGCACCCTGCTAGATGGCCGAAGCCAAGATGCCTGCGGGCCTCACATTCAATCGTGGTAGACACGCTAACTGCGGGACGGCTGGGCCAACAGCCTAGATCCCATTCTCGCGTAGCACCTTCTGCATGGTGACGCCGATCTCCGCCGGCGAGTCGCTCACGTAGGCACCGGCCGCGCGCAGGGCAGCCTTCTTGTTCTCTGCCTTGCCGTCTTCGCCACTGATGATCGCACCGGCGTGGCCCATCCGCCGCCCCGGAGGTGCCGTGGCACCCGCGATGAACGCGACCACCGGCTTCTTCACGTGTTCCTTGATGTACTCGGCCGCTTCCTGCTCCGCCGACCCGCCGATTTCGCCGACCATCACGATCGCCTTCGTATCCGGGTCTTCGTTCAGCATGCGGATGGCGTCGACCTGCCGCGTCCCGATGATCGGGTCGCCGCCGACGCCGATGCAGGTGCTCTGGCCAATGCCGAGGTCGGTCAGCTGCGCCACGACTTCGTAGACGAGCGTGCCCGAGCGGCTGACGACGCCGACGTTCCCGGGGAGGAACACGTCACCGGGCATGATGCCGACGCGCGTCTTCGTTGCCGGTGTGATGACGCCCGGGCAGTTCGGCCCGATGAGCGTGGTCGAACTGCCGCGCAGTGCCGCCTTCACCTTCACCATGTCGAGCACGGGAATGCCCTCGGTGATGCACACGATGAGCGGGATGCCCGCCGCATGCGCTTCGAGGATGGCGTCGGCAGCGCCTGGCGCGGGGACGAAGATGATGCTCACATTCGCGCCCGTCTCGCGCACTGCCTCGTCGACCGTCGTGAAGATCGGCACGCCATCCTGTTCTTCGCCGCCGCGGCGCGGGTGGATGGCGGCGACCACGTTGGTGCCATAGGCGATGGAGCGGCGCATGTGGTTTGCGCCCTCTGTACCGATGCCCTGTACGAGGAGGCGCGTGTTCTGATCGACCAAGACAGTCATAGATTCACGATTCCCGATTCACGATTTTCCGATTCGGCCACAAAGGGAACGACGCCTCGATGGACGCCGCGAACGGTTCGGATGCCCGGCCAGTAGGATACTCGCCTTACCGCTTACTGTCTGAACTGCTCCTTCGCCGGCTTCCGGTCACCACCTTTGGCGCCCTGCTGTTACGCCTCCGAAATGGTCTTTGCGCCAAAATGCCGCCATGGAACCGCAGACGCAGGAGCGCCCCGCTGCGCCGCCGCGTGTACGCGAGGTCGACCAGCCAGTCCCGTTCACGCTGCGCGATGGCCGCACCATGCTCCTGCGCCGAATCCGGCCCGATGACGCCGAGGACCTTGTCGAAGGCTTCCGGATGCTCTCCCCCCGCAGTGTCCGTATGCGGTTCTTCTCGCCCATGCGCGAACTTGACCCCCGTTTCGCGCGGCGGCTGGCGGACGTGGACTTCGTTTCCCGCGCTGCGTTCGTCGCCACCTTCCCGGATGATGACCAGGTGCGGGCGGTCGGACGGTACGAGAGCGATTCGCCAGGAGTGGCCGAAGTCGCCTTTGTCACGCTCGATGAACTCCAGGGCCAGGGCATCGCCTCGGCCATGCTCGAGCGCCTCGTCGACCTTGCCCGGAGCAACGGCATTCGCACCTTCGTCGCCTACGTACTACCCGAGAACGCGGCGATGCTGAACCTTTTTCGGCGTTGTGGCCTCCCGCGGCGCATCCGTCGCGATGGTGAACTGATCCGCGTCGAGCTGGACCTCTCTTGACCGGATGCCCGCCTCAGCGCCGGTTGGGCTTGCTGTTCCCATCCGCCTACGAAGCTCGAGCCGAACCGTGACCGGACGGACGCGGAATGGCGGACGGATGACCGCTCCGCGCCCGCCAGCCTTGCGAGAGGATAGTCATGTGAAGGGATCGGAATCTCAACTCAGGGGTGGACCGGTGCAGCTGCCAGATGGTCGCTGCCTGTGGTTCCGGCCCATCGAACCGGCCGATGCAGAACGGCTTCGCCGCTTCCACCGCCGCTTGTCCCCCGAATCCCAGCGGATGCGCTTCTTTACGCCGCTGCGCGAGCTCAGCCCTCGCATGGCCAAACAGTTCACGAATGTGGACTTCGAGACGCGCGGCGCCGTCGTCCTCTGCCACGCTGGCGAGAACGAGATTCGTGGGGTTGGCCGCTTCGAATCGAACGGCGATGGCTCAATGGAGGTCGCCTTCGTCCTCGAGGACGAACTCCAGGGCAAGGGGCTCGGGAAGGCGCTCCTCCACTTGCTGGCGACGTACCTGCAATCCCGCGGTGTCACGCGCCTCACGGCGATGGTCCTGCCCGAAAACAGCGCCATGCTCGCGGTTTTCCGCTCCTGTGAGTTCCCGGTGCACATCGTCAACCGCGATGGCGTGCACTTCATCACCATCGACATGGCCGAGGCGTGCAACCGCCCGTCGCTCATCGCCTGCTGATTGCCGTGGCTCAGAACTCCTCAGGCGGTTCGGGTGTCGTCATCAGCACCCGCCCCAGCCACGTAGAGACCGCCAGCCCACCGAGCACCACCACTCCCACCGGCACGGCAAGTGCCACGTAGCTCCGTCGCGCCACGCCCGCGACAAACAGCAGGGCGCTGACGACAGACAGCACAGTCATGATGGCGCCAAAGCGGCGAGCGAGAGCGGTCGATTGCTGATTCATTCGGCGGTAGCGCTCGTCCTTGTACCAGTGCGGCGCGGCGACCGTCAATCTCGCCGCCCAGCGTTGGGCCCGCGGGGAGTCGCCAGTGTGCGGGCCCGCGCCAATGGACGCATTCCTTCCCCGGCTCTTTGCCAGCGGAAAGCCGCCTTATCGCCCCTATTCCCCGTGTGTCAGTTCGTTCCTGCTGCTGGAGCGTTGGGTGTTGCGAGAATCGCGCAATGATGACGCGACAGCGAGTGACGCTTTCTCGGCGGCGGTGCACTACTGTGCGATCCACAAGGAGGAGTTCCAATGAGCGACCGGAATACGCGCGAAAAGCTCTCCGCCACGTTCGATATGGAAGAAGGGCACGCCTATGCATGGGGTGGTAGGAGCATTGTCCTGGTAGTGC
>JALOAP010000014.1 GCA_023228745.1 Dehalococcoidia bacterium
GATACCGAGGAGGATCTCCCCCTGCTCTTCTTCGCGTCCGCGCATCGTGCCCTCCTCCGCCTGAAGCCACGATCCCACATCCGTCCCGTTAAGCCGATCCCTTCTTCAACACCCTGCTAGAACGTGAGGACGGTGCGCGCCACTTCGCCAGCTTTCATCGCCCGGAAAGCTTCGTTGACATCCTCGAGCGAGCCGGTGCGAGTAATCATCTCGTCCAGCTTCAGGCGGCCCTGCAGGTAGAGCTCCACGTAGCGCGGCATGTCCTTGCGGAAACGGTTGGAGCCCATGTTCGAACCGTGGATGCGCTTCTCGGCGAGGAAGGCCGTGCCGTCGAGCTCGATTTTCTGGCCGACCGGGATCATCCCGATGATGGTGGCCGTGCCGCCGCGGCGGAGCGCTTCGAAGCACTGCTCGGCTGCGCGCTTGTTCCCAATCGCCTCGAAGGTGTACTCCGCTCCGCCGTCGGTCATCTCAATGACCTTCTGCACGGGGTCACCGGAGGATGCGTCGACGACATGGGTGGCGCCGAGCTCCTTCGCGGTTGCCAGCTTCGATTCGACCATGTCGACGGCGATGACCTGGCCGGCGCCGGCGATTCGCGCGCCCTGGATGGCCGACAGGCCGACGCCGCCCGCTCCCCAGACCGCGACCGATGACCCCGGCTCGACCTTCGCCGTGTTGAGCACTGCGCCGACGCCGGTCATGACGCCGCATCCGATGAGTGCCGCCCGGTCGAGGGGCATGTCTTCGCGAATCTTCACGACCGCGTTTTCGTGCAGCAGCATGTGCTCCGCGTAGCTGGAAACGTTCAGAAACTGGAAGACGGGATTGCCGTTCCAGGTGTACTTCGGCGCGTCGCCCATGCCGCGCTTGGTCGAGGGGCTCTGGCACAGGTTGGGCCGCCCCGAAAGGCAATCTTCGCAGTGACCACAGAAGACCGAGAGGCAGGCGATGACGTGGTCACCAGGCTTCACGTATGTCACCTGCTCGCCAACTTCTTCGACGATGCCCGCAGCCTCGTGCCCGAGAATTGCCGGCGCGGGGTATGGATACAGCCCGTCGACAAAGTGCAGGTCGCTATGGCAGACACCGCTCGCGACTGTGCGCACGACGATCTCGTGCGGCCCGGGCTTATCGATCTCCACCTGCTCGATGGTCAACGGCTGTTGCGGACCGTGGAAGATTGCGGCCTTCATAAGATTCCCTCCTTGCAGCAATCGCTACGCGCGCATCCTACATGAAGGACCGAGGGAGGAAACTTCCTTCCTGGTCTCGCCGCTTCGTCCCATACGAGATTGGGCCCGCTGTGGAAACGCTCCCCGGCCGCTCCTGCCTGTGGACCTGTCACTCGGCGGCAGGTGAGAGGGCGGAGGAGACGCTCCGCCCATCCGCGACCGGCGTGTGGGAGACCGCCATCCGTGGCACGCACGCTGCTGCCGCCTCGCCGCCTGCGACATGTTCGTAAGGGTGCGTTGCACGTCTGAAATCAACACGGCACCGTGCTGTGATTACGGTTGGTGATGTGAAGCTAGCATCCCATTATGTGGAGGTTGCGAGATGGCAGACATGAGTCGAGAAGGCTTCGAACAGCGCGAGAAGATGCAATCCGGGGCGTACAACCTGGAGCATTTCGGCGCCTATGTGGCCGCGGTGGTTGCGATTGCCATGGCCGTCATCGGTTTGCTCATCGGGTTTGGCCAGCTCGACGCGTGGGACACCGGTCTCGCTGCCGACGAGGTCACGGCACCGATGAGCGCCACCTGGTGGGACGGTGTGCTGTGGCTCATCGGGGCGCTGTCGCTGTACATGCTGTCGACAGCGTTGCACCAGACCCAACATCACTTCGGGCGCATGCCCAGTAGCCTCGACAGCACCAACCGGACGCTGTGGGCGGGCGAACACCTGGCCGCCTATATCGCGGCCATTGCCGCCATCGCGCTCGGTGTCATCGGGCTCCTCGTCGCCTATGACGCGTTCGGCAACGACAACACCGTCTTCGACGGTCTGCTCTGGATGTTCGCCTCGTTCGGCGCCAGCATCGCGACGGTCACGCTCCACACGGTTGGCCACCACCAGTCAGCCACCGAAGAGGACTACATCATGTCGGTCGTCGAGCGGTACTCCACCAGCCCGCGGACGACGGGTGCGCGGGTCCCTGGCACGGAGCGCCGCCCCTAGGCGACAACGAGCCTTTATCGGCGGGCCTGTCCAAGCGGACAGGCCCGCATTCCTGTGCTATTCGATGAGCCGGCGGCGCATGCCGACGAGTGCCAACCAGTAGAAGACTGCGGTCACGACGAGGAGCCAGGCGAGGTTCCCCAGGTGGCCTAAGGCGAGCTCTCCCTCGATTAGCCCGCGGTAGAGATTCACAACGTGGGTGAGCGGGATGAACCAGCCGAGCACCTGGGCCCAACGCGGCAAGTCCTCGAGCGGAAAGAACGCGCCGCCGAACCAGAACATCGGATTGATGACCAGGTTGAAGAAATAGCTGAACTGGCTCATCGCCCGCGCGACCGACGCGAAGCAGAGCGAAATAGCGCTGAACAGCAGCCCCGGCACGACGGACAACGGGATGATCAGGATCGCGAGCGGCGAGTCGACCATGTGGTACCAGGGATTCAGAGCGACCGCGACCAGCAGGATGTAGGCGCCATTCATCATCGACCTGGTGGTGCCCCACAGGAGCTCCCCGGTGATGATGTCGTCGACGCTGACGGGCGTGGCCATGATCGCCCGGTAGGTTCCTTGCATCTCCAGGCGCACGTAACTGCCCCAGGAGCACTCGAACACCGCCGCGAACATTGGGAACATGGCGAGCAGTCCCGGCGTCAGGAACTCGACGTACTTTTCGCCACTGGCCAACTGCACGAACTGGCCAAGCCCCAGCCCCAGCGCGAAGATCACGATCACGGGCTCGACGAGTTGCGCCACGAACTCCGATTTCCAGAGCTGGAGCAGCACGTCGCGGTGCCGTTGCCAGACGCGCCATGCGCCAATCGAAAGGTCCGGACGGACCGCAAACGCACTCAATCGAGTAACCCCCTGCCAGTCAGGCGGAGGAACACGTCCTCCAGGTTCCCCGGGCGCAGGAACGCCCGCGACGGATCGTTCACGTGCTCGGCGATTTCGCGAGTCGCCCGTGGCGCTCCGAAGACGTACACGATGTCCTCCACCTCTTCGACCGCTACCCCCGGGATGCCCTGCACCTCGCCAAGCAGTGGCGCGCGTTCGTGGGCATCCATACGCAGCTCGAGCACCTGGTCCCCGGCGTGCTCGGAGATGAGGGCCAGCGGCTTCCCTTCCGTGAGGATCCGGCCGCGATGGACGATGACCAGCCGGTCGCAGAGGTGAGCGGCTTCGTCCATGTAGTGGGTGGTCAGCAGCATGGTGACACCCCGGTTCTTGAGCAGCCGGAGCTTTTGCCACACGAGGTGGCGCGCTTGCGGATCGAGGCCTGTGGTCGGCTCATCGAGCACAAGGATCTGCGGCGCGTGTACCAGCGCACGTGCAATCACGAGCCGCCGCTTCATACCGCCGGAAAGGTCGTCGACGCGCGCATCCGCCCGTTCGCTGAGTTGAAACAGGGCGAGCGACTCTTCGATGCCAGCCAGCGCCTCGTGTTTGGGAATGCCGTAGTAGCGCGCATAGACCGCAAGGTTCTGGCGGACCGAGAGGTCGGGGTCGAGGTTGTCTTCCTGCGGGACGATTCCCAGCACGGACTTCACATCGCGGGCCTGCTTGCGCACGTTCATGCCGGCCACCCGCAGCTCACCCGCAGTCACAGGAGAGACACAGGAGATCATCTTGATGGTCGTGCTCTTGCCGGCGCCGTTCGGGCCCAGGATGCCGAAGCACTCGCCATCCAGCACGTTGAACGAAACACCATCCACGGCACGGAACGAACCAAAAGACTTCACGAGGCCGACGGCCTCTACCGGATACTGCTGCACGTTGGGGACCTCACTTTGGGGGAAGGGACGCGGAAAGCGCCCGCAGTCGAACGGACGGTGGGCATCCGTGGGGGGCGCGCGTTGGAGGCACGCCCGGAATCAGCGAGGTCGTTCGAAGATCATGCCGCGCTCGATAGTAGCGATTGAAGGCACGGCAGACAATTGCCCGAAAGTGCAAATCCCTGGGCCCGATGCAGAGGGCCCGGTTTTCAGTCTTGCTCCGCTCCAGATGCGAACGGCCACGGAGGCGTTAGTCGAACGATTCGTCCTCAGTGGAGATTTGGACGCCAAGGCCGCCGGTATCGAGTTCGCTCTCCGATTCGTTCCAGCGCTCGTCGGAATCGTCGTCCGGGAAGTCCTCGTCTTCGAACTCCATCTCTTCGCCGCGGAGCAGGCCACGCCGGGTGTAGGCGCGGAAGTCCGTCGCGCGGGCCTGGGGGAAGCTCACTTTTCCGATCTGCGATGGGTGCTGATAGGTCTCGCGGAGCATGACCCGCAGGTCGCCCGCGGTAGTGACCATCGCAGCGGTGTACTCGTTCCCAGCGGCCATCATCTTCGCCAGGCGCAGGCCGATGCGAGGCTCGACCATTCCGATGTAGTTCCCGTCGGTGGTCTTCGCGTTCACGGCGTTGCCCTGCACTTCGAGGAGCACGACGTCGCCGGCATCGAGCAAATTCGCCTGGTTTCGATCGACCGCCTGCAGTGTGGCGACCGTCGCCTTGCCCGTCTCTTCGACGAAGAGGCGGGTATCGAGCTTGCTGGGTGCAGCGCCGACGGCGTCGGTCATGGTGGCGAGCCGGTCGAGGTTCCGCTTGGCGATCGTGTTCGTGGGGTCGATTTCGATGGCGCGCCCATAGGCGGCACGCGCCTCGCCCACCTGTCCCACTTCGGAGAGGGCCTTGGCCAGCCGGTTGAGTGCCTCGGCCTCTTCGCCAAAGACGCGGATGAATTCGCGATTGAGCGTCACCGCCTCATCCCAGCGGCTATTCACCGCGTGTTTCACCGCCTGTTCACTCAGTTGTTTTCGCAGTCGTGCCCGCTCTTCGGGAGTAAGTCCGTCAGTGTTTTCTTCGTGTGTCACTCTGGCAACCCGTGTTCATTCGGAGGCACAGCTATCCGCACCGCTCGGCTCTCCGGCGGAACACTTTGCGTGGCCCGCGCGCTCGGCGCAAGCGCCGTACGATAGATAGATGGGAATCGATACGCAGGTGATCGACCGAGTACGGGCCGCGTGGACACGGATCGAAGAGCGCTGGGCCGCCTACGACCTCCATCTCCCGGGCTCGCCGTCATTCATCTGCCAGGCCGAAGCCTGCAGCGCCCACTGCTGCAAGGTCTACAGCGTCAGCCTCGGTGAACGTGAATTAGAGCGACTTTCCCGATTCAGCGGACTCGAACCGGTGGATCTCCTGGAGACCGAGAACGGCAAGCCCATCTCGCTCCCGCTCGCCCAGCCTTACCTGCTCGCTCGCGATGAAGGGCGCTGCGCGCTGCTCGGCGATGACCTTCGCTGCTCCCAGTACCATGGCCGGCCGGAAGCGTGCCGTCTTTACCCACACTTTGTGATCTTTCTCAACGAGACCACCGGTAGACCGGTCCACGGCGAACTCCGCGAGATGAGCGCTTCGATGCGGATGCTGCTGGAGGGAGAGCAGCCGGAGCCCTATCTTCCGCTGCTGCTGCGTCACATTGAATGTCCGGGTTTCACCGGTCCGCCACTGCCAGCGGACGCCTGGCACCAGCTCGCGGAAGAGACGTTTCGGCTCCAATACCTGCCGATGCAAGAGCTAAAGTGGCGCTGAGCGGCTAGCGGACGATTCGCTACAGTAATCACGAGGTAATGCCCGCTTCGTGACATCCAGACAGGTCTCTGCCCTTCTCATCACCGCCGCCATCTGGGGCGGCTCCTTTCTTTACATCCGCGTCCTCGTCGACGCCGGAACTGAGGCGACCGGTGTGGCCGCCATCCGTGCCGCAGTGGGCGCGGTCACACTGCTCCCGTTCGCGTACTTCTCGTGCCGCCTCCTCCCCCGTGACACGCGCACCTGGCTTGCGATTTTCGCACTCGGCATCCTGAACTTCGCTGCCCCGTGGACGCTCATCGCGCTTGGACAGGAACACATCCCCAGTGGGGTGGCCAGCATCGTGAACTCGGCGCTTCCGTTCTGGACGGCGATCTTCACCGTGCTGCTCGTCCGCAGCGAGCGGCTTGGCACGGTGCAGGTAGTGGGGCTGCTGGTGGGGTTCTCCGGTGTGGTCGCGCTGCTCGGTAGCGACCTTGGCGACCTCCGCGGCGACGCCGCACGCGGTATCGGTTTCATGCTGGTCAGTACCGCCCTCTACGGGCTGGCAAGCGTGATCATCCGGCGCTGGCTCACGCACGTCACGCCCGTCGCACTCACCATCGGCCAGGTGGGATTCGCTTCGCTCTTCCTGGTACCGATCTCCTTCGCCGCCAACGCCTACGACGATGCGGAGTTCGGGATCGCCGAGGTCTCGTCCGGGTTGGCGCTCGGCGCGTTGAGCTCCGGCATCGCGGTGATCCTGTTCATGTGGCTCATCGCGCAGGTGGGCGCGGTGCGGGCGTCGGTGGTTACGTACCTGATGCCACCAATCGGCGTGTTTCTCGGCTGGGCAGTGTTGAGCGAGCCTATCGGCTGGAACCTGGTGGCTGGCCTCGTGCTCATCGCGTCTGGTGTGGCGCTGGTGCAGGGGCTCCCCGGACTGGGGCCGCGCCTCCGGGTCCGCCCGGCGCCCGCCGTCCAATCCCCAAGCGAACCGCGGCAGCCGGTTGCGCCGCGGGAGTAGGATTCCGGCAACACAGCACCGCCGGTCGTTGGGAGGAAGGCACATGGCGTCCGCGGTACAACTCGGGCACATCGGGCAGGTCTCGGTCACGGTGAGCGACATCGAGCGGTCGCTCGGGTTCTACCGTGACGTCCTTGGCCTGCAGCATCTCTACACCTTCGGGCAGCTCGCATTCTTTGATTGCGACGGGACCCGCCTGTTCCTCGATGGGCTCCCCGAGGCCCGCGAACAGGGGACGTCCGTGATCTACTTCAGCGTGCCGGACATCGACGCAGCGACTGCGGAACTCAAGGCGCGGGGCGTCTCCTTCGAGAGCGAGCCCCACATGATCGTGCGGCACGAGGACGGCATTGAAGAGTGAATGGCGTTCTTCCGCGCTCCCGACCAGAACCTGCTCGCCCTTATGTCGCGTGTATCGCCTGCCGGTTGACGAATTGCACTGCCGACCCGACGTAACGAAAATGTGGTAGGCTTGATACAGTTGTTTCACGTATTTCGCTGGCAAATGCCGCTCCACTGTGACAAGACCACGGTGTCGCCCCGGGTTGTTCCCGTCGCCTCGCAGATGCGCGACCGGGATCGCCGGCTCTCAGCAAGCGGGCTCGCCAGCGTGTGCAATCCACCTACACGAGTTGTTTTGTGATCCTGTCCTTGTTCCGGCGCAGGAAGCGCCACACCCCGGCGGCGGTCGAGGAGCCGCGAGCATACGCACCCGCCACCGAGCATCCCGAACCCAGATCAGCCACTGCCACCATCACGACCGCGCCCCCCGCCGGTCACCAGTCCGCCCCCTCAGGCACGAATGAGCCGAAGCGCCGGCGCCGGCGCGGTGGGCGCCGCAAGAACCGCGGCACCCGGAGCAGCGAAGCAACCGCACCAACGCTCCACACAAACGGCCGGAGCCCCGCAGCCAACAAGCTCCCCACCGCAACCGTCGAATCCTCGGAAGCGTTCCGTGAACTCGGCCTCGATGAAACCGGCCTTGCCGCAATCGCCGCGCTCGGCTTCGAACAGCCCACCCCCATCCAGGCCCAGGCCCTGCCGCTGCTGCTCGACGGCGAAGATGTCGTCGGCCTCGCACAGACCGGCACCGGCAAGACCCTCGCCTTTGGCCTCCCCCTCGCCCGCTCCATCGACACTTCCAGGAACACCCCGCAGGCCGTCGTGCTCGTGCCCACACGAGAACTCGCGAACCAGGTGCGCGAATCCATCGAGCACCTCGGGAAGTTTTACGGGTTCAGCGTCATCGGCCTGGTTGGTGGGCGGCGTGTCCACAGCGACCTCGTCGCGCTCGAAAAGGGCGCCCAGGTTATCGTTGGCACCCCCGGCCGCATCATCGACCACCTCGAGCGCGGCACGCTTTCGCTGCGCGACGTGCACTTTGCGGTGCTCGACGAAGCCGACCAGATGCTGGACATCGGCTTCCTTCCCGCCATTAACAAGATCCTCCGGATGACCCCGAACGACCGGCAGACCGCACTTTTCAGCGCGACGATGCCGGAGAGCATCGGCAGGCTGGTCTACCGCTACATGCGCAACGCGCAGACCGTGGCGGTGGCCCCGGAACAGCGCACGGCTGAGGGCGTCCGCCAGATGTACTGCGAGGTCGCCGAGCGGGACAAGGTGTTCGCGCTCCGGCACCTGTACGAGCACGAGCAGCTCGGGCGCTCACTCATCTTCCGGCGGACGAAGATCGGGGTGGATCGCCTCACCGCGCAGCTCCAGCGCGCCGGCGTGGGTGCACGCGCCATCCACGGCGACCTGCGCCAGGGCGAACGTGACCGCGTGATGGCGGACTTCCGCTCGGGCAAGCTCGAATTCCTCATCGCCACGAACGTGGCGGCGCGTGGGCTCGATATCCCCGACGTGGAGCACGTCATCAACTACGACGTGCCGCAAAACGCAGAGGAGTACATCCACCGCATCGGTCGTACCGCCCGTGCCGGCAAGACCGGTTCGGCCGTGACGTTCGTCAGCGAATGGGAGCTCGACGAGTGGGCGCGGATCACGAACGAGGTCGGCGAAGAGAACGTCGAATACCTGGAGATGCCGGCCCGCTGGGACTAGTGGGGGCGAAAGGCATGAATGATGAGGCATGAGGTTGGTGCTCGTGCCTCACGTTTTGCGCCAGAATGCCGCCAGGACTGCAGGACGCTTCGCTTCAGGCGAAGTGGCGCACGACTGCTCGTGGCTCACGACTCATGCCATGGCTATGCCGGGCTACCGCCTGCCCGGCTCTTGCTGCTTCATGACCAGGTCGGCGATGAACGCGAGGATGACCGCGCCCACGAACGCGGGGATGAGTGCGATTCCGCCAATCTCGGGGCCGAAGTCGTCCAGGATCCAGCCACCGAGCCAGCCCCCCAGCAACCCGGCGACGACCGCACCGATCCAGCCGTAGGGCAGGTCTCCCGGCACCACCTTGTCCGCCAGCCAGCCGACCAGCCCAGCAACCACGAGCGTCACCAGCAGCCCGGCCAGGCTTACGGTCAGCCAGACCCCAAGGGCAAAGATGACGAAGAAGATCATCGCGATGAGGACGACGAGCAGGCCCATGACGCCTCCCGGTGAACATTCACGTCTCTGCGAGAGCTACGTGGGACTATAGGCGCCGGCACCTGCCCGCATATCACGCGCTCGGCACCATCCTCGCGATCTCAGAACAACGAGCGGGAATCCCACTAAGCAGGCAGCCTTCATACGCCCTTACAGCAGGCTCGCCGGGTCGACGTCGACCGCCCAGTTGGAGCCGAGGCGGACGCGGGCGACGAGTTCGGCGGGGTGGCGCCCGCGCAGGAGGATCTGCCACCGGTATTCGCCCCGGAGGCGGGCGATGTACGCCGGCTGGGGCCCAAGCACATCGGGCTCACCGCGCCCGGCCGCGTCACGCCGCATCCGAAGCTCGCCGGCCACGCGCGATGCCTCCTGTAAACCGTGCTCCCGGTTCTGGTGGCGGAACACCAGCCGCACCAGCCGTGTGAACGGCGGGTAGCCCGCGCGCCGCCGGTGCGCGATTTCGTCCTCGAAGAAGCTCTGGTAGTCATGGTTCGCCGCAGCCACGATCGGTGTGGCTTCTGGTTCGTAGGTCTGGAAGTAGACCCACCCGGGCTTGTCCCGGCGGCCGGCGCGGCCCGCCACCTGGGATAGCAGTTGGAACGTCCGTTCCTGTGCGTGATAGTCAGGGAGGCTGAGCCCCACGTCGGCATCGACCACGCCAACGACGGTCATCTGGGGCAAGTCGAGGCCCTTTGCCAGCATCTGGGTGCCGACCACGATGTCGATTTCGCCCGCCTCAAGCCGGCGCACAATCGCCTCGTGGCTCCCCTTGCGTGAAGCCACATCGCTGTCCCAGCGGGCGACCCGTGCCCCGGGGAAGGTCTTTCGCGCCTCCTGCTCGATGCGCTGCGTGCCGACCCCAAACGGGCGGTAGCGGGTGCTGTCGCACTTGGGGCAGCGCTCATCGAGCCGCTTCGTGCGGCCGCAGTGGTGGCAGCGAAGCAGTGGCCGCGTGGCATCCGAGAGGTCGAGACTGAAGGCGAGTTCGCACGAGGGGCACATCGGCAAGAAACCACAGTCGCGGCAGAGCATGAAGCGCGCAGAGCCCCGCCGGTTCACGAAGAGGATCGACTGTTCACCATCGGCCAGTGCCCGCTTGATCGCCCGCTGCAAAGGGAAGCTGAAAACCCCGCGGTTGCCCGCTTTTAGCTCCTCGCGCATGTCGACGACGCTGATGTGCGGCATCGTCCCCGGGCCGACGCGGCCATCCTCCAAGGGCGCCAGCCGCTCGGTGAGTTCGATGCGGCCCATCTCGCCAATCTCCGTGCGGTGATACGTGACGACGTCCGGCGTGGCGCTGCCGAGGACCAGCGTCGCGCCCGTGAGCCGGCAGAGTTCGCGCGCGGCGTCGCGCGTGTGGTAGCGGGGCTGCGGGTCGGTCTGCTTGTAACTCCATTCGTGCTCTTCGTCGAGAACCACGAGGCCGAGGTTCGGCACGGGTGCGAAGATGGCGCTGCGCGAGCCGATCACCAGGCGGGCGTCGCCACGCTGGATCCGGTACCACTGGTCGTACAGTTCGCCCGTCCCGAGGCCGGAGTGCAGCACCGTCAGCGTCTCGCCAAAGCGCTCGCCGTAGCGACGGATGGCCTGGGGCGTGAGCGAAATCTCCGGCACCAACACAATCGCGCCCTTCCCGGCCTCGATCGTCCGCCGGACGAGGTCGAGGTAGACCTCGGTCTTCCCCGAACCGGTGACGCCGTGGATGAGCCAGCTTCCACGGTTCTCCCAGATCCGGTCGGCGGCGGCCTGCTGTGCTGGTGCGAGGACCAGTTCTGGCTTCGGCTCGAAGCGCCATCCTGCGAGGGGATCTCGTTCCACGCGCTGCTGGTACTGCTCGATGAGGCCCTGAGCTTCGAGGGTGCGGAGGTGCCCGGGTTGCGCGCCCGTCGCGCGTATCTCTGCGAGGGGCACGTCGTGCCGTTCGAGCAGCAAGCGGAGCACGCGCGCGGCAATCGAGCGGGCGGATTTCGCTTCCAGCTCCTCCGCCCGCGCCTCGGCCATCGGCCGCTCGCCTACGAGACGGACGCGGCGCTCCAACTTCGCCTGGGCCGCGGGACGCGCCAGCCCCTGTACCACGGTCAGGTGTCCGTGTTCCTGGAGCCGCCTCAACGTCTGCATCGAAACAGAGCCCACGCTCTCTCGGAGCTGATCGACCGGGACGCGTCCGTGGGCCCCCACGTACTGCAGGATCTTCTGGTCCTTGGGGTAGACGGGGAGGAGCGGCGGCACATCGACGGGCGATACCATCGTCACGGCCTTCTGGCCGTATCCCGACGGCAGGCAGGTGGCGACACAGTCCCAGATGGGGGCGAGGTAGGTTTCGCTCAGCCAGCGCGCGAGCGCGATGTGCGCCTGGTCGAGGACCGGTACGGGGTCGGCGACGGCCTGGATGGGCCGCACCTCCTCCAGCTCCATCCGGTCGTGGCACTCCAACACGATGCCCTGTAGGACACGGGCGCCGTAGGGCACAAAGACCGCCTGTCCCGGCGCAACGTCCAGGCCGGGGGGGACGGCGTACGTAAAGGTCATACGCGTCGGCTGGCCGCTGTTCACGGCCACCTCGGCAAACCGACCTGCGCCGGCTGCGCCACCGGCGGCGGAACGCGTCATATCCTGCACGCGCCAATCCTGCCGTGCCAGGGGGCCGGCCGCCAAGCGTCAGGAGCCGCCCGCTGTCCCTGATTCAGCGGGGAGGGAGTTACTTCCCCTCACGGGCGCCGGCGCCTCGCTCTGTGCGAGGTCGAACAAGACCTCAGATGTGGCGACGCCCTTCGTCAGCGACAGGAAGATGGGCGCACCGATGGCGATGCCGATGCCGCTGAAGAAGAAGGCGGCGGGGATCCCCGACATATTCACGAGCACACCACCGATGACCGAGCCCACGACGATGCCGATGCCGTTTCCTGCGGAGCCGAGGCCGAGTACGGTGCCCATGCCCACACGCCTCCCGGCGACCACCTGGATGGCGCTCGCAGCAACCTGGGAGAGCGACGTCATCGCACCCATGAGGAAGAGCACCACGACCACCATGAGGTAGCTCGTCACCAGGCCCAGCGCGAACAACATGATGCCGAGACCGAGCACACCGAGAGCCACGAGATTGCGCCGATCGAAGCGGTCGGCCAGCCGCCCGAAAAGCGGCTGCGCGAAGCCCGCTGTGAGGTCCTGGGTGGAGAACGCGATGCCGATGAGCGTCGGGTTCACACCAATGTCGTCTTCGAGCCGTAGACCCAGGAAGCTGAAGGACGCGCCAAAGGAGAGCGACACCAGTGCCATGTGGATCGTGAGCGCGAGCACGAGCCGGTCGTTCAGCGCGCTGCGGAAAGGCACACGGACGGGATCCTTCGGCTCGGAGGCATGCCGCTCGCGCATCGGCTGGCGCCGGGGAAGTGCCAACATCACGACGAGCGCGGAGATCCCCATCATCAGGGCCATCGCGATAAAGACCGCGTCGAAGCCAAGGCCCTGGCGAATCACCCCGGCGAAGAGGGGTCCCGTGCCGAACCCGATGACGTCCGCCGTTGCGAAGACGCCGAACCAGCGGCCCTCGTGCCCGCGCGGGGTCATATCGCCCACGTATGCCCGCGCGACCGAGAAGATCATGCTGGTGCCGATGCCGCTGAACGAGCGGAAGCTGATGACCTGGATGAAGCTGCCGGCGGTAAGGTAACCGAGCGCCGCGATCATGTAGATGAGCAGCCCGGCGATGACGAACGGTTTCCGGGGGTACCGGTCGGAGAGGCGCCCCACGATCGGCCCGAAGATGGCCTGCACGACGGCGAATGCCGAGAACGTCAGGCCGAGCCAGATGCCATTGGCCCCCAATTGCTCCGCATAGACGGGCAAGAGGGGGCTGACCATGGAAATTCCCATGGTGGCAACGAACACCGCGACATAGAGGGCGACGAAGGGCCGCGAGAGCATGTGAGGATTGAGCGTACCGTACGTTGCCCTTTCGGGGGCGGTCCCGTGGCCCGTGCCGGGGGGCGTTGATACACTCGGCGGTGGCGCACCCGCCCCTGGGCTCCCAAATTGAAGATCTTCGACGTCCACATCCACTATCCCCGCAATTGGGAAAATCTCGACGAAGACACCGCACCGATGGTCGACCGGCTCGCCGAGGTGGCCACTGCTGCGGGCATCACAAAGGGGTGTCTGCTGATCGGCGGGCGCTTCGGGCCGAGCTACGAGCGTGGCCTCGAAGTCGCCTCGCAGTACTCCGACCTGTTCATCCCGGTGGCCGTCATCGACCCCGAGGAGACCGATGGCGAGGGCGTCCAGCGGCTCTACGACATGGGCTACCGGGGGCTGAAGCTCATTGGTGTCGCCCGGCCCTACGACGAGCCGGACTACATGTCCGCCTACGCGAAGGCGGAAGAGCTGCAGATGCCCACCCTCTTCCACATGGGCGTCATCGGCGGTGGGCTCGACTATTCGATCACGCATCCGAGGAGGGATGCCGCAGCGGCACAGGCGTACCAGCGCTGGCTCGCGATGCTCGACCGCATCCCCTCGCGCGATGTCTCCGCTTCACGGATGAGCCCACTGCACCTCGACACCATCGCCAACCGCTTCCCGCGCCTGCGCATTATCGGCGCGCACCTCGGGAACCAGGGCAACTACGAGTACGCCGCCTCCGTCGCGCGCTGGCGCCATAACGTCTCCTTCGACATGTCGGGCGGCGAGACCATCGAGCGGCACGCGCTTGAGCGGAAGCTCATCGGCACGGAAATCGGCATCGAAAAGCTCGTCTGGGGCAGCGACTGCGGGATGGACGAAATCCGCACCCACATCGACCGTTTCGAAGCGATGTACGACCTGCTGGAGCTGACGGAGGACGAGCGCGAGCGGCTCTGGTGGCGCAACGCCGCTGAGATTTACGGCCTCGAACCGCCCACGTTCGCGGAGGAGTAGCCTGGCTGCCGAGTTCACGGTCCCCCGGATGAGTACGAGCGGACCGGTGCGAGCCATCCTGCTTGCGGCCGTCGTCTTCGGCGGTCTCGTTGCCTACCTCGGTATCCGGCCGACGCAGAATTGGATCGTCTGGCTGACCGCGGCGCTCGCTGCCCTCGCTGTCGACGGCGTTGTGCGCGCAAACCCGCGCTGGCGCGACGACTCGCCCCACGCATCGCTGGTGTATCTCTTCCTACCGGCGCTCGCCGTCCTTGGCAGCGGGCTGTTCATCGACCACGCGGTGGATGGCTATGCGCGGCCCGCGGCGGCGGTCGTGCCGGCTGCCGGCGTAGGCCTGATCGCCCTCGGCGAGTACCACACCGTGGACTATGGCACGCGGCTCTACGGGAGCATGCGCCTCCTCCTCGCGATCACCACCTACCTCACCGCGTTCGCGCTCTACACGGTGATCTTCGTGAACGACGTGCCACTGGCGCTGGCAGGGTTGCTCGTTGGTGTCGTGAGCATGGCGCTTTCCATGGAACTCCTGCGCGAAAGCCACCTGCTCGGCCCGAGCTCCCTCCTCGTCGGGCTCGCCATCGGTATCTCGCTCGGCGAGCTGCGCATCGCACTCTACTTCTTCCCGCTCGATGGCCTCCTGGCCGGCGCGCTCATGATCATCGGTTTTTACCTTGCGACCGGCCTTGTCCATCACCTGCTCGACCACGACCTCGAGTGGGGGACGACCATGGAGTACGTGCTGGTCGCTGCCGTGGGGACGGCCGCCGTCGTGGTCACCCGCGTGTTTGTGTAGGAAGGTAGCGGCATGGCGACACTGAAGATCTCCTCCTGGAACGTCAACGGGCTGCGCGCGGCGTTGAAGAGCGGCGATGTGCAGAAGTGGCTGGAGACCTCCGCGCCCGACATCGTCGGCATGCAGGAGGTGAAGGCGACCGAGGAGCAGGTCGACGCCTCGGCCTGGACGACGCTTGGCTACGATGCGACCTGGCACTGCGCCGAACGCGCGGGCTACAGCGGGGCGCTCTTGCTGACGAAGCCCGAGCCGACTGCGATCCAGTGCGGCCTTGGCATCGAAGAGTTCGACCGCGAAGGGCGTGTCATCCAGGCGGACTATCCATGGTTCACGGTCATCACCGCGTACTTCCCGAACGGCGGGAACAAAGGCGTCCGGCTGCCGTACAAGTACGCCTTCTACGCGGCCTTCCTCGACCACATCAACGCCCTGCGCGCCGCTGGCAGGTCGATCATCTTCATGGGCGACCTGAACGTGGCGCACACGGAGTTGGATGTCGCGCGGCCCGACGAGGCGCTCAAGGGTACGGGCTTCCTGCCAGAAGAACGCGCATGGATCGACCGGCTGCACGAGCATGGCTACGTCGACACCTTCCGGGCGCTCCACCCGGACGAACGCGACGCCTATACCTACTGGGATGCCTGGCGGGACCGTCGCGCGCGCAACGTGGGCTGGCGCATCGACTATGTCTGGGTCACGCCGGACCTGCTCCCGGCAGTGCGTTCCGCGTTCCACGAAACCCAGGTCTTCGGCTCCGACCACTGCCCCGTGGGCATCACGATCGAAGTTCCGGACGTTCGGTAGTAGACCGCGAGATCTCTCGCACGCTGACTGCTACGGCGTCGAAATCCCCGCGGAGCGTCGTTCGCCCTTCCGCAATTCGCCCCACGGCATGCTCTTTCGCAAGCGCGGCCACGGCCGCCACTTGTTGGAGGTTACGTATGCCTGCAGGCACGGACGCGATCAAACTCCTGAAGGACGACCACAACAAGGTCAAAGACCTGTTCGCAGAATTCGAAAAGGCCGACGGGCGCAGCAAGAAGCGCATTGCGAAGGAAACCATCCTCGAACTGGAAGTACACGCCAAGCTAGAAGAAGAGATCTTCTACCCGAAGTTCCTTGAGACCGTAAAGGACGAGATGATCACCGCGGAAGCGGAGGAAGAGCACCACGTCGCAGAAACGGTCATGGACGAACTGAAGCAGATGCTGCAGTCATCCGGCACCGATGTGCACTTCGACGCCAAGTACATGGTCCTCGCTGAAAACGTGAAGCATCACATCCAGGAAGAAGAGAAAGAGATGCTTCCAAAGGCGGAGAAGAAGATGGGCAAGGAGATGCTCGCAGATCTCGGCGAGCAGATGGTCCAGCGCAAGGAGCAACTCATGAAGGAGATGAGCGCGGCCATGGCGTGATGGTCCCGCCGTCCAGGGCAAGCAGAAGGCCTCCCATCGAGGGAGGCCTTCTGCTGTGCCGTTGACGAGGCGCTATGGATACGTCACCTCGCCATCCTCGTGTACCACCGCCACCGGGCGCTGCGTCTCTTCCACCGCGTCCTTCACCGTCGCCTTTCGCAGCCGATCGAACAGGCCGGGCTCTTCCATGTCTGCCGGGAGCATGATGAGGTCTGCTTGCTGCTTATCGGCGTATTCAGCGAGCGCGTCGGCGCCCTTCTTGTCTGGTAGCCAGCCGAAGGCTTCGACACCGGCCGAGCGAGCGCGGCGCACCTGCTGCGCGATCGGATGGCGGCCCGCTCGCTCCAGGTCGTCCTCGGTGAGCAACGCTGACCAGTCTTCACGCTCCGTGTCGCCTGACCACTCGGTCGGCAGCGGGGCAGCGAACATCTGGGCTGCATCGATGTCGTAGAGGATGAGGCGAGCCTCAGCCTGTCGCGCGGTCTCCAGCGCAGCATCCAGCACGTTGTCGTAGCGGCCATCTTCGGATGTATAGGCAATGATGCAGGTGGGCGAAGTCGTCACGACTTACCTCCAGTCGGTTGGCACCTGTTGTATCGGGGCATCCATCGCACGCACATTACGGGTGCCGGCGCCTGCTCCCACCGGCGTGGCAGGGGCTGGTGGACCGCACTGCGAAGCTCGCTTGCGATGGCCCTGTAATGCCCCATCGCGCGATCTGGCCTCGCGGCTCCCCGGGCCACGGCCTACAGTGTCCGTTCCGACTATCCCCTGACCGAGAGAATCTGGTGAGTTCAAGCAGCACCCAGGCCGAGTTTCGCACACTCCCCGGGCACCCGTATCCGCTCGGGGCCACGTGGGATGGCAGCGGCGTCAACTTCGCCCTTTTTTCCGAACACGCACACCGTGTCGAACTCTGCTTTTTCGACCCACAGGAGCCCTCACGCCAGGTTGCCTGCATCCCCATGCGCGAACAGACGGACCTCGTCTGGCACGTCTATGTACCGGAAGCCCGTCCCGGCTTCCTCTACGGCTACCGCGTTTACGGTCCGTTCGACCCCGCCCACGGGCTCCGCTTCAACTATCACAAGCTCCTGCTCGACCCATACGCGAAGGCGATCTCCGGCACGGTCGAGTGGACCGATGCAATGTTCGGCTACCCCGTCGATGGCGGCGAAGACCGGGATCTCTACATCGACCCGACGGACAGTGGACCCGGGATGCCGAAGGCAGTGGTGATTGAGCCCGCATTCTCGTGGGGCGACGACCGCCTCCCGCGCATCCCCTGGCACAACACCGTGATTTACGAGTGCCACGTGAAGGGGTTCAGTAAGCTCAACACGGAGCTGCCGCCAGAGCTGCGGGGCACCTATGCCGGCCTCGCAGACTACCGCACGATTCGCTACCTGAAAGGGCTGGGCGTTACATCGATCGAGCTGATGCCGGTCCACCATTTCATCCACGAAAAGCACCTGCGCGAGCGTGGGCTGGTGAACTACTGGGGCTACAACTCTATCGGCTATTTCGCGCCCGATCCGCGCTACTCCACCACTCGCAGCCCGGGCCAGGTGGTGAACGAATTCAAGACGATGGTGAAGACGCTCCATAGGGAGGGCTTCGAGGTCCTTCTCGACGTGGTCTACAACCACACCGCTGAAGGGAACCACCTTGGCCCCACCCTCGCCTTCCGTGGCATCGACAACCAGTCCTACTACCGGCTCACTGGCGACGGCCGCTATTACATGGACTACACCGGCACGGGCAACACGCTGAACATGCTGCACCCGCGTGTGATCCAGCTCATCATGGATAGCCTGCGCTACTGGGTGCAGGAGATGCACGTCGATGGCTTCCGCTTCGACCTCGCGGCGACCCTCGCGCGGGAACTGCACGAAGTGGACCGCCTCAGCGCCTTCTTCGACATCATTCACCAGGACCCGGTGCTTTCGCAGGTCAAGCTCATCGCGGAACCCTGGGACATCGGGGAAG
>JALOAP010000465.1 GCA_023228745.1 Dehalococcoidia bacterium
TGCGTGACCGCCGCAAGTGAAGCAGGCGTCTCCCTCCGTGCCCTCACCGACGACGAGATCGACGCCTACGTTGCCAGCGGCCGCCCCCTCGACAAGGCCGGCGCCTACGCCATCCAGGACGATGACGTCCCAACTGTCGATCACCTGGACGGCTGCTACTGCTGCGTGGTTGGCCTCCCCCTTTGGCGCTTGCGAGCTGCGCTCGAAGAGTGCGGCGTCACGACGAGCGAACCGCACCTCACGTTCGGCCGCTGCGCCGCCTGCCCGGAGCGGCCTCGCCCCTGACGCCTCTCCACGCTCCCGCGTAGAATCGCCCCCGCGGCTCCCGCCGCAGGAGGCATCGGATGGCGTACGTCGAACGCGAAGGCGTGAACATCTACTACGAAGACACGGGAACGGGCGATCCCGTCTTGCTCTCCCATGGCTATAGCGCGACCGCACAGATGTGGCGTGGCCAGGTGCCAGCGCTCTCGGCCAACTACCGGGTCGTGACCTGGGACATGCGGGGACACGGCCAGACCGACAGCCCCGCAGACCCTTCCGCCTACTCCGAAGCGGCAACCGTTGACGACATGGCCGCCGTCCTCGACGCCTGTGGCATCCAACGCGCCGTGATTGGTGGCCTCTCGCTCGGCGGCTACATGTCGCTCGCCTTCAACCTCAAATATCCCGAGCGCGTGCGCGCCCTCATGCTCTTCGATACTGGCCCCGGCTACCGCAACCCGAAGGGCCGCGACGCCTGGAACGAGACGGCCTTTGCCCGCGCAAAGGCATTCGAGGAGAAGGGACTCGGTGCGCTCGGTGCGAGCGCCGAGGTCCGCGTCGCCCAGCACCGCTCGGCCGAGGGTCTCGCTCATGCCGCTCGCGGCATGCTCGCCCAGTTCGACTCCCGCGTCATCGAGTCGCTCGAACACATCCAGGTGCCCACACTCGTGCTCGTCGGCGCGAACGACACTCCATTCCTCAACGCTGCGCAGTACATGGCCGACAAGATCCCGGACGCCCGGCTGGTCACCATCCCGGACGCCGGCCATGCCGCGAACATCGACCAGCCCGCGGCGTTCAACGACGCCGTCCGCGAGTTCCTCGCCTCCCTGCCCTAGCGAATGCATCGCGCGACGCTCGCTATCCGGACCTCCGCCCGCGAAGAGATGCTCGAAGTCACGCGTGACGTCCGACAGGCGGTTGCTGCCTCCGGTCTTCGCGACGGCATCGTCACCCTCTACGTGCCGCATACCACCGCCGCGGTGACCATCAACGAGAACGCCGACCCGGACGTCCAGCACGACATGCTAGCGTGGCTCCGTCGCCTCGTGCCGCCCGACCCCTCGTTCCGCCACGCCGAAGGCAACAGCGACGGTCACATCAAGTCGTCGCTCGTGGGCATCTCCGCACAGGTACCGGTGGTCGACGGCGAACTCCTCCTTGGCCGCTGGCAGGGCATCTACTTCTGTGAGTTCGACGGCCCACGCCTGCGGCAGCTCGAGGTAGTGATTCACTAGCCCCGCACAGTTGTAGAGTGTTCGTATGACGACTGACGGCCATCTCCTGACCCGCACCGAACGCGACGCCATCGGCGACTACCAGGTTCCCGCTGACGCCTACTACGGCATCGACACCGCGCGCGCCCGCGACAACTTCCCCATCAGCGCGATCTGGATGCCCCGGCCCTTCATCCGTGCCCTGGCGCTCCTTAAGCGCGGCGCGGCCTTCGCGAACCGCGACCTCGAGCTCGTCGATCCCGCCCTCGCAGAGGCGATCGCCGCGGCCGCCGAGGAGGTTGCACTCGGCCAGTGGGACGACCAGTTCCTCGTCGATGTATTCCAGACGGGCTCCGGTACCTCGACCAATATGAACGCCAACGAGGTCATCGCGAACCGGGCGAACGAGATCCTCAACGGCGGGCCGAAAGGCGTCTACAACCCCGTGCATCCCAACGACCACGTGAATCGTGGCCAGTCGTCGAATGACGTGATCCCGACAGCCATGCACCTCGCGGCCCTGGTCGAACTGCAGCACCGGCTGCTCCCCGCCATCTACCGGCTCGAGGCCGCGCTTCAACGGAAGGCCGCAGAGTTCGATGACGTCGTGAAGACCGGCCGGACACATCTGATGGACGCCACCCCGATTCGCCTCGGCCAGGAGTTCCACGGCTATGCCGGTCAGATGGAACGGGCGCGCAAGCGCCTCACGCTCGCCGGCGAGGGCTTGCGCGAGGTGCCACTCGGCGGGACTGCCGTCGGTACGGGCGTCAACACCTATCCTGAGTTCGCCGCTCGCGCACTCGCCTACGTCTCTGAGTGGGAGCGTGTTCAGCTCCGCGAGACCACCAACCACTTCCAGGCTCAGAGCACCATCGATGCCGTCGTCGAAGCCAGCGGCCACCTCCGCACTGTCGCAATATCGATGGTCAAGATCGCAAACGACATCCGCCTGATGGGGAGCGGCCCGCGCGCGGGCCTCTATGAGCTGGCGCTTCCCGCCCTCCAGCCCGGCAGCTCGATCATGCCGGGTAAGGTGAACCCCGTAATCCCCGAGGCCGTGGTCCAGGTCGCAGCCCAGGTGGTCGGCAACGATGCCACCATCGCCATGGCCGGCCAGTGGGGCTTCTTCGAACTGAACACCATGTTCCCCGTTGCTGCCTACAACCTGCTGCAATCCATCTTCCTGCTGACCAACGCTGCCACCGTCTTCCAGGAGAAGTGCATCGACGGCCTCGAAGCCACGGAAAACGGCCCGCGCATGGTCGAAGAGGGGCTCAGCATCGCGACACCCCTCGCCAACGTCATCGGCTACGACCGCACGGCGGAGCTCGCGAATGAAGCCTTCCGAACCCGCAAGACCGTTCGCCAGGTCGCACTCGAACAGGGCGTCCTCCCCGAGGCGGAACTCGACGCCGTCCTCGATGCGCGAAAGATGACCGGCAGCTAACGCCCCGGTGCGGCCGGCGGACGCGGCGGCGCCACGATTGGCGGCGGACTCTCGCGAAGCGCAGTCGACACTTCGTAAATCCGATAGGGGCCGGACCGGAACACTTCGGTCAGGCCCTCCATCGTCTCGAATTTCATGATCCCCTCCCGCGTCCCGAAGACGATCTCCTCGGTACCAACCACCACAT
>JALOAP010000466.1 GCA_023228745.1 Dehalococcoidia bacterium
ACGCTTGGTTCACGCCAGAGCCGCGCCATGATTTCGAGCATTTCGTCTGCCTGGCGGCCACGTCCCGCTGGCTCCCGGTTCGTTGCACGGAACTCCGGCGCCAACTCGCTCCCTACCCCGAACACGGGCAGCAGCCTGCCGTTGCTCAGGAAGTCGAGTGTCGCGCACTCCTTCGCCAGCACGAGCGGGTCGCGGAATGGCAGCACGATCGCATTCATCCCGAATTTCACCCGCTCGGTCTGCCCCGCCACCCACGTCATCGCTACCATGGGCTCCAGGTTCTCGCTCGATGAGACCAGCCGGTCGCTAAACCAAACGGAGTCGATCGCGCTGTCTTCCACGAGGTCGATCCATTTACTGAACGTCCTGGTGCTGCTGAACGGGAAGCCCGGTACGCCCAACCCGATGCGGATGCTCATGCGCTGTCACCTGTTGGAATTTCCGCTCCTACGGTAGCTGAAGCCACCGCCGCCTGCTCGCCCTACCCGTACCGCCCGATGTGCTTCGCCAATTGCCGGTGTAGCCCGGGACGAGCCACCAGCAGGCCGCGCACATGCGGGTCGCGCTGGTTGAAGGGAAGTGGGCGTCCGAAAATGTCGGTCGCTCGCAGTCCCGCTGCGTGGCACAGGGCGATGCCCGCCGCTACATCCCATTCGCTCCGGCCGTAGGCGCTCAGCACCGCGTCACCCTTCCCCGCCGCCACCAGCGCCAGCCGGTAGGCAACACTCCCGACTCCCCGCGAGCGGCAGCCGGGCGGCAACGGCGGGATTTCATCCCAGCGCTGCTCGCCCCGCCCCACCAGTACGTCGAATCGCCGCCCGGGGACGATCAGCTCAGGTGCTTCCTGCGCCTCCGCGGAAACGGCGGCGTGCATCTCGTTGGTAGCAGGGTTGTGGACGACGCCGAGCGCCGGCTGGCCATCGATCACCAATCCGATCGAGATGGCGTACTCCGGGAGCCCCTGCAGGTACTCCCTCGTCCCGTCAATGGGGTCGACGATCCAGACGCGGTCCCGCCCGAGACGTTCGCTGGTGTCCGTGTGTTCTTCGCTCAGCCAGCCATCGCCCGGGAATGCGCCGGTCAGTGCATCGTGAAGAATCTCCGCCGCGCGGATGTCCGCCTCGGTCACCAGGTCCCAGCCGCCCTTGTGGCCATACCGGAGCCCCTCGCGACGAAGGCGGAGCACTTCCTCGCCCGCCTTCGTCGCAGCGTGCACCGCGATCCGTAGCTCCTCTGCCAGCATCCCCGCCACGAGCGAAGCCGAGCTATTCGAACGCCGCGAACAGCTCTTCGAACGCCTTGAACTGCCCGCCTTTGGTCGAAGAGGGCACCAGGATGGGCGTCTTTACGCCAGCTTCGAACCATCGTTCGACACCTTCGCGGACCTCCTTCGCCGACCCGAACAGCGTTGCATCGGCCAGCCAGCGGTCCGTCATCAGCCCCGGCAGCTTGTCCCGTTCCCCCGCTTCGATCGCTTTCTCGATCGCCTCCATCTCCTCCACGTAGCCCGCTTCCTTCCAGTAGTTCCGGTAGTTTGGCAGCGCCACGTAGCCGGTCAGCGTCCGGCGGTTGACAGCTGCGGCCGCTTCCCGGTCGTCGTCGATGACCGTCGGGATCATGTCTCCGATGAAGAAGTCCCCGTCGCGCTGCTCCTGCGGGATCTCCGCCAGCGACTTCGGGATGTGCGAGCGGGATGCATTTGCCCAGACCGCGCCTTCCGCGATCTCGACCGCAAGCTGCACCATCTTCCGGCGTAGCGATGCAAGCACGATCGGCGGCAGCGGCCCGACCATCTGCGACGCATTCCGCAGTGCCTCCACGTAGTTCCGGATGTCCGAAAGCGGCTTCCCGGTCTGCACGCCAAGCCGCTGGTTCGAAGGTCCGTGGCTCACGCCGATGCCCAGCACGAACCGCCCGTCGCTCACTTCGTGGATGTACGACGCCGCCTGCGCGAGGTCGAACGCGTGCCGGTAGTAAATCGGCAGGATCGACGTGCCGAAGCGAATCTCCTTCGTCGCGTGTGCCATCGACAGGCACAGTCCCATCGAGTCGCCGAAGCTCGCACAGTAGATGCCGCTAAAGCCGCGACGCTCAATCTCCTGGGCAAGTTCGATCGTCGCCTTTCGGCGTCCGGCCACGGCGGCGAGGGCAAGGGCAGGCATAGGCATAGGTAGGCAGCTCCGTCAGGTAGGGTGGGTGCCTCCGACTATACGGGGGTGGCCCTGCCAGATCACTTTTGCCAAGGGGATCCGCAACTCATTGCCTGGTATGCGACGGCCCGGCCAGTGCCCTCGGGTCAAATACCTCACCCGCCCCGGTACCGCAGCATCCGGCCCGCTCCGGCGCCTGTGTGTCGCCCCTCCTCGTACGCGACCTGCCCATTCACGACCACCACCGCGATGCCCTCCGGCTCCTGTTTCGGGTCGTCATACGTCGCGGTGTCCCGGATCCGCTTCGGGTCGAACAGCACGAGATCGGCCAAGTTCCCCGCTTTGATCAGGCCTCGCCCGGTGAGCCCGAAGCGCTCGCACGGCAGGCTGGTCATGCGCCGCACCGCCTCTTCGAGCGACAGCACTCCACGCCCACGCACGTAGTGCGAAAGCACCCGCGGGAACGTCCCGAACAGCCGCGCATCAACGCGAGTTCGTCCGCCGTGGGCGAACGCCGTTCCACCCCTATGACCATCGCGCGCACCCGGTTGTGCCCTACGAGCATGGCGTTGTTGATCGCTGGCCGGCGCGCTTCACAGGCCGCGAAGTACCCGTCGAAATCCTCCCAGTCGGCTCCGGCCCCGACGATATCGCCGGGCAGGATCTGCTTCCCGGGGATGTTCGGCGCGGCACTGAACCCGCAGTTTCCGCTGATCTCGCTCGTCACACCCTGTGCGAGCTTGAACTCCATGCCCGGGTGGCGAATGAACGCGCCGTTGTCGTGCGAGTGCGTGTCGACGAACCCGGGAGCGAGCACCATCCCTCGCCCGTCGACTTCGCGGGTGCCGGCCGGCGCCTCGCCCACAGCGACGATGCGATCGCCATCAATGGCAACGTCACCGGCGAAGGCCGGCGTCCCCGCTCCAGCGACGATGTGGACGTCCCGGAAAGTCAGGTCGACG
>JALOAP010000467.1 GCA_023228745.1 Dehalococcoidia bacterium
CGAGTAACTCCGGCTCATATCCTTCTTTCTCATATTCATCCATCACAACTTCCAACAGATCAAAATACTTGTTTTTCATTCTTTTTCTCCATAAACCTTTCTTTTACAAAATCTTTTTTGCCCAAAACTTTCTTTTCGCACGAATCTTTATAGCCCTATTTCCACTATTTGAATTATACACTTTCGGGGGGGGTTGAGTCAACCCCCCTAATGGGTGGTTTGGTTGATTTTCCGGCCGCCTCCCCCTAGTGGGGCACATCATACACCACACCCCCCACAGTGAGCCCCCCGAATGGGGGGTGCCGAATTGCGAAGTTTTCATATTACATATTTATGTGTAGTAGGAAATATGTAGATAAGAAATAGCCCCCCAAATGGGGGGGAAGCGGACTTGATTATATTAGGTGATACAAATCTTTCTTCATAATACAATCTTTTCTTTAAATAAATCATTTTCTTTAAATAAATCTTTTTCCTCAAATAATATTTTTTTCTTTGCACTTTTAACAACTCCCCACAGTTTGACCTGACTGACGCATTTAGTTGTAGTATTACAAACATGTTGGACTATATCATATTTACCAGTCCACCACAGTTTGACCTGACTGACGCGAATATATGTAGTAGTACAAACTCATCGAGTTATATAATCTTTATTATCGAGTTATATAATCTTTATTAAGGAATCACTTTTACCAATCCGCCACAGTTTGTCCTGTTTACCAGAATAGATGGGGGGTTACAAACCACAAAATGGATATAAATAAAAAACCCCACCCGATTTCTCGGGCGGGGTAATCATTTTTTATCAACGGAAGTAAACCCCGCCCAATCCTTTGAGCGGGGTTCATTGTTCGGAGAAACCTATTTGGGTTTCTTAGCCGGTTTCTTATCGGGTGGCATCAAACCCAATTCCGCCACGATTGCAGATGCTATGCTTTTCGGGTCAAGCTTAGACTTTCCCCTACCCATTTTCACATTGGTCATATCGACCAGCCCGTGAGAATTCGGCATGAACTTTACCGCGTTCTTATATGCGGCAATCGCCTGATTGCGGGGGAGGATTTCCTCGCCCCAATCGTTTTTTCCAAGCAATTCGGAGCATTTATCGGGGTCGCCCCCAGCATCATTCCAAGCCTTCTGAAACGTCGGATAAAACGATCCCGTTCCCCAATCCCGATCACCATCCGACCAGCACAAATTTTCACGCACGTAACAGACTTGAAACACCGCCCGAATTTTCGCCTGCACTTCTTTCGGCATCGTTGCGATAGTCTCATCGACCATTGCCGCAAGCTTACTTGCGGGGGCGACATACGACCGGACTGACCGAATTCGACCAACCAACAATGCACGCACCGGGCGACCCTTATAGGTCTTATCGGTAACGTAATCGGCATCGTTCATGCCCGCAACAACGGTTCCAATAACTTCGACTTGCAAACTAGCCATAGCTCAAACTCCCATAACAGAGGTTATTCAAGCAACAAACAACGTGTTTGTCACTCTAATAAAGTATATACAAGTCCAAGCAATAGTCAACCCCCTAAACCGGATATTACAAAACTTTTTTTCATAACACATATACCGCCGGCAGGTGGTTAGCGACCGGCAGCCGGCAGTAAATATTTTATATTAGATATTTTCTATTAAATAGGATTTTCAAATTCCTTATTACATATTTTTATCCCCCTCCAATGGGGGGGACGCCGATTTGACGACTTCAGTATTTACACTTAGATATTTATTATTAGATACTTTCACCTACATAAAACGGTTCCCCCCAAATGGGGGGCGCGACGCGTGGAGTTTGCCTATTCCACCCAAATTCTTCATTTTATATATATTATTCATTTTATGTATACTACCCATAATATGTATATTACCTATCTTCACATTTACCAATTCCCCACAGTTTGCCCTGCTTGACGCGTTTAGTTTGGGTGGTACACACGAATATATAATATGAATATTTTTTATAATAGCAACTTTACCATTGCTCAACAGTTTGTCCTGTATAGCCGAATAGATGGGGGGTTACAAGTCAACGAAAATCAACAAACAAAAAAAGCCGTCCGATGTTTGGACGGCAAAAAAGCAAACGTGAAAAAAAAAGATAGCCCCGCCCGATTTTATTCGAGCGGGGCGTCGGCCGCTGGAGTATCCTACTCTTTTTTCTTCGGTTTCTTTTTGTCGGGCATGAGTCCCAATTCCGCGACAATTGACGCAGCGATTGTTTTCGGATCAAGGGAAGTTTTTCCCCTGCCCATTCCCGACGCTTTCATCGAAACCAATCCATGATCGGGAATATCCTTAACGGCCCGCTTGTATGCTGCAACGGCCTGCGGCTTTGTCAAGATTGGTTCATTCCAATCATTGACGCCGAACGAATCGGCACAGACCTGCGGATCCCCATCAGCATCATTCCATGCCTTGGCGAACCTGAAGTAAAACTCTCCGCTTCCCCATGGCTTGTCGCCATCGGACCAACACAGGTTCTCACGAACGTAGCACACATCGAAATGTTTGCGGATTGCCTTTTGGGCCTCCTCCGGCATTTCGGCGATAGTCTTGTCGATCATTTCGGCCAACTTACTTGCAGGTGCCGAATACGAACGCACGGATCGAACCCGACCGACAAGCAGGGCCTTAACCTTGCGGCCCTGATATGTCTTTTCTTCAACGTAGTCGGCGTCGCGGACACCAGCCAGTAGAGTTTCATGCACTTCAATTTCAAAACTCGCCATTGTAACACTCCCTCAAAAGTCAAACATCGGAATATCCCCCTCCCCTTGAGGGGGACTGGCAGCCCCCCCTCCCCTGCCTGAGGGGGGGTTCGCCAGATCCGGTCAATACTAGTACTGACGCTGCGAAACATTATCGATACGTGTTAGGGACACGTTCGCCGTAGCCCGTACCACAGCATTCCCATTGCGGGCAACGTTGATTGACACCCGTAGCCCGGTCAAGTAAAGGTTCTTAGTGGAACGTTGCAGATCGGAAACGACAGCTCCAACAGATTCGGCGATAGCGTTAGCATCAAACATTGTTGTCTCCCAAAAAAAGATGGTTTTGTTGTTTGGATTCGTCATGAATCCCCTTAC
>JALOAP010000468.1 GCA_023228745.1 Dehalococcoidia bacterium
CGGCTGAAAATCTTTTCTCTCGTCCTGCCCTTCAACCTTTAGAGGTCTCCCTGTGCGCAAATAGAATACGTGCTTACGGCGAGTGTTAAGGCACTGGTACTCTCGTAGCGTGGGTTCTTCACCTGGTGCTGGTAGCCAGTTAGTCTTTTTGACTGGCTCCCAACAGATAGGACAATACATATTACCTCCTTAGAGTTCAGAATCGCCGGAATCCGGGTCAGCGTCATATAGATTTGGTAAGAAGTGCTTGCACTCGAGCATGTTTCCCTCAAGGGGTTCGTCTGAATTGCTTGAGGTCATACCTCTAAACGGGCAAGCTGAATGATAGAATTTACAGCTTTCACAATAAGCAGTAGGCATAGCTTCACCTCCTTTCACTCTAATTCTCTCATGGAACGGGGGTTGAAACTATCCCCCGTTGGTACTACAATGAGGGGGTACTTTAGTAGGGGGTGCTTGATGGAAAAGAAACACGTGGTCATACAAGCTCTAGCTATAGCCTGTATTACGATAATCGTAATGGTAGGCGTGCTGTGTGGACATGACGGAACCTCTGTCTACTATGGTATTGTTTCAATCGGTCTGATAGCCGGCGTCAACGTCTACAAAGCTGTAAACGCTAAGCCGTAGGCTTCCAAATTTCGGTATCATCGTACCAGTAAAACATTCCACTGTTACCGGGCGCACCTATTCCTACGCGGTTAATGTTGGAAGTAGCCCACTGGTTAGCCGTATCGTATTTGACGTCCGTCTGTAATACCCATGCGCTATCGACTTCCTTATAAATTGCTAGACAGCACGAGGCTGCGCCTGACAGGTTTTCACCATTCCACCAAACAAACCGCCAGTGTTCCCAAACGTTAATAGGAAACGCTATTGCGAACGTAGCTACAGTCGCAAAGTTATTATTGACAACGCGATACCAGGTCCAAGTTGAGCCTGAAACGTTTAGACAATAGCCGTTATTAATCTCCGCGCCACCGAGTGCCGTCTGGTTTCTGAAACAAAGGGGTATTGAGCCTACGGAGGTAAAGTATTTCCACGTCCTTAGCTCTCCTTGGGGGAGATTCTGCGCGTCAGGATGCCTCGATAACGCAACCTGAGTAGGCTGGCTCTTTCCTGAACCAAGAATTAATGAGGAAGGCGCGCTGACGTACCTCAAAGCCGAAATAGCCCTGTACGAGCCTGTTAGTTTAAAATCCCAGTCTGAAAGAGCCATAGTTCACACACTCCAATCTTCATAAAGTACCCGGCTCACAGCCGGTGGGGGCGTTCCCCAATACTCAATTAACACTAGCGTCATTTCTGGTACATCTGTTCCCCAGTAGTCAGTCAGTACTTGTTCCATCTCTGGCGGTTCGTGGCTCTCGTATGACCAACTATCAATGAGTAACCACTCCATAGCTGGCGGGTCGCTACTCTCTCGTGACCAGGGTTCGAGGCTATATTGCTCCATCCCGATTTTAGTCAGGTCGATGTACGTTTTCAGTCCGTAGGTGTCAATCGTAGCTTTGCGGTCAACACCTTCCAGCATCGGGACTGTGAACGTTAATTTACCCTGGGCGTCAAAATAAGCCTTTCTCGTCACTCCGTCCGGCGTTGACAACCTGGCGGACTGGTACTGCATCCAGGCGGGAATTCGTGTCCTGTCGAGCTTCTTACCGATGCCCTTGCGGTAGATTTCCATAGTGTAGATGTTACTGAATAGGATGGCTAAATCAAGCCCGATAAAGACGGAAAATAGCGGGACTGACTCCGCCTGGACGGAAAAGAACATGTCCGGCTCGGCGGTGGGTTTAAGGTACTTCTCCATCAATCCGGCAAGGGCGTCCGCCCTGGTGTCCTCGTCAATCCCCATTTTAAGCAACCGTGAACACTTGTACCTCTCGGCTTGGCGTAGCGACTCCTGCGGGTTGAACTCGTCATAAAGCGATTTATCGTATCCGACTCTAGCCGTGACGTACTGTATCCATGGTCTAAAATCGGTATTTTGTACCTGTTTCCAGTGCTCGGCTTCTCGCCTGGTAAAGAAGTCCCGAGCCATTTTCCAGTGCTCGAAAAAGGGGCGTAAGACGCTGGACTTTGAAATAAACTGCCCCTGGTGATTCAGGATAAACGGCAGCCCCACAAAATACACGTAGGCTCGGCATAGACGCTCAAGCATCTGGTCGTAAATATCGTTCTGGGTCGGTGAGCCACCGGTGTAGCTGATAAACCGCCCCATAGCCAACTCGCCTAAAATGCGTTGGAATGTTCTTGAGATAATTATCCGGCTCTGGACAAGCGATATGGAGCTTTTGAAGGGGCGCATCACTATATCTCTTGGTAAAGCTGGACTCATCGGCAAGCCTCCGGCGCGGTTATCACCCTCCGGTCAACCGCTTCCTAATGACCTGTGTATAGATGTCGAGCGTCTTCTCAATCGATTGCGCAAAAAGGGCATAGGCGTTATTCAGGGGGTAAGCTGCCAGACTCCAATTTGAGTCTGCGAGTGCGTAAAGCTGACCTGACAAGTAAGTACGTATCCAGATATTGAGATTCATCGCCTCGGAATTGAGTTCCTCTTTAACGGCTATCCACTCGCCCATCATGGCAGTCTGGCAGGCTTCTTCAAGAATAAACATGAGCATAGCCGTAGTGCCGCGAACGTCCTCTACGATGTCCCACCCGATGCTCAACACGAATAGCGGTGCAACTGCCATTTACATACCTCTCACGGGTAAGCGTTCCTGGAAGATGACGGCTTCGGTTAATTCCTTCGGGTTCGTGAGTCCTAGCTCGATTTCCCAGGACTCGCCCGTGTCAACGACTGACGTGATTATCCACTCTGACTGTAAAAACTCCGTTAAGAACACGTACAGGTCTAAACGTAGGGCGTGGCTAAAAAATAATGCCTGCTGGCTCATGTCCTTAAACGGGATTTTCCGAGCCCGTTCGGTTTCGCTTAACGCCTGTGTGGTGCGTGTCCGTCCGGCGCGGTACTCTCTCACGTAGTAGTTATTCCATAAGGCGGTCTGCCCGTGAGTTCTGGCTCGGTACATGCAATCGGCGTCTTTCCAAAGCTCGTTTTGGTACGCCTGTGCTGGTGAGGTATGATGCGGAG
>JALOAP010000469.1 GCA_023228745.1 Dehalococcoidia bacterium
GTCGTGGCCAGCAACCGCTACCCGCCCGGACAGCGTCCCCCCGTGGAACTGCGGGACCAGGCCGTTGAACATGCGCAGCAGCGTCGACTTGCCACCGGCCGATGGCCCGGCAAGCAACGTGAAGGAGCCGTGGGCGAGTTCGAACGTGACGTCGTCGAGGGCGGGTTCGCGCGCGCCGGGATAGCGGTAGGTGGACGCTTCGACGCTCGCCAGTACACCGGTCATGGCCGCTGTTCCTGGTGAACGCGGACATGTGCGGGGGCGTGCGGCGGCTCCTCGCGCGGGACGACCGGTGTGGCGAACGCGAGCCGCACCGCTGGCCAGGCAGCGGCGAGCGCGACGAGGGCGCCGGGAACTTCGAACGGTGGCATGGCGAGGCCCGCAAAGGGGTTGTAGCCCATTTCGACCCAGCCCACTGATTTCCCTGCCAATGCGACGACGGTGATGCCGACCGAGAGCACGATAAGCACGCTGTCGATGAGTGCCGTCGGTTCATCGCGCAGGCGCGTGGTGTGGCGGGCGCGACTGCTGCCCCAACCCCAGGCGACGATGCACCCGGCACCAGCCAGCGCCGCGAGCACGGCCGGGAGGCGAAGCGGTGAGTAGTAGAACCAGCCCACGGCGGCGAAGAGGAAGAGGGGTGCGGCAAGGCCGCCGATGAGCCGCGGCCCTCGCGCCGCCGGCGGCGCAGCGGCGTAGCCCCGCGCCTCCATCGCCTCGGCGAGTCGCATCGACCGTTCGAGCCCGCCGATGACCGCGGGCACGACCAGTGCCGGGAGCTGCCGGAGCCCCCCGGGGGCGCCGCGGAGTGCCCGCATCTCCCGGATCCGGCGGACGTCTTCGATGCTCGAGGGGAGGAGGGTAAGCCCGACGGTGACGACCAGGCTGGCGTGGAAGAGCGCCGCCGGCGCCGTTCGAAGGAGCTGATGGGGGCTCACTGCGCCGTTGAACACACCGAAGGCAAGGAGTACACAGAGGATAGCGAGGCCGCGAATGCCTGCCGCCGCCAGGCCTTCGGCACTCACCGGTCCCCCCAGGCGCAGCCCGCCAAGCCAGTCCGGCAGATCGGGGCCGGGCATGGTGAAAAGAATGTGCTCCCCGTAACTACCGTTGATTGTTGCGATGACCAGCGAGATGGCGAACATCGCCAGGCCGAAGAACAGGAGCGTCCGAAAACCGGCGACCGCCGTCTCGGTGCGTGGCGCCATGGCGGCGACGAGGAGCACACCCAGCAGAATCACTGCCAGGTAGAGCGGGTTCGAGGTGCCTAGCGCAACTGCGCCCACCATCAGCACCCACGCACACCATGCCCCCGTCGCCATCATTCCGTCCTCCCGCGGGCTACTTGCGGAGGCTCATCACACCCACGGCGCCGGCAGCAAGGGCCAAGACCCCCGCGATGTAGAGCCAGGGGAGCGAATCGCTTTCAGCCGTACCGGTGCCGACGCCGGGGGCGCCGGCACCGGACGCGCTGACCGGTGCGGACTGCGTGATCGCGGTTTCCGGAGCGTTGCAGAGGGTCCGGCCGGCCAGGGCCGGGACAGCCTGGATGGCGGCATAGGCCGCATCGAAACCGGCGAAGGAACCATCGTCAAGCTGTTGCGAGAGCAGATAATCGATCGGCGTTTGGCCGGCCTTCGTATAGTCCGCGCCCTCAACGTCTTCCCCGGCGGCGATCAACGACTGGACAACGAAGGCCGTCGAGGCGGCGTTGGACTCACCCGCATAACCCCAGCCACCGTCATCGAGCTGCCCATTGCGCAGGTAGGCGACGGCGGCCGCGACATCTTCGCTGCTCGCTTCAGCGCCACTGGCGATGAGCGCCTGCAGGACCACTGAAGTCGTATCCGGGTCACTGGCGCCATCGGAACCCCAACCACCATCGTCCACCTGTGTTTGGAGAAGCGTATCGACCGCCGCAGTGGGGACATCGTTACCGGTGCAGGCGAGGCCGATGACGGCCAGGCCCTGGCTGAAGTCGTCGGCGGCGTAGCGGCCGGTCGAGGCGTCGAGCTTGTCTGAAACGGCGGCCACGAGGTCGGTCCCGGCCACCTTCTCGGGGGCGGGGCCGGGCGCCTTCGCGGCAAGGGCCGCCTTGGCTGCCAGGGCAGGTGATTCAGCCGCAACGGTCGCCGCTTGTGCCTGGAGGAAGTCGGCCGGTGACGCGCCATCCGTCGTGACGTCGCCAGGGTCGATACCAGCGGCACGGATGGCAAACACCGCATCGAACGTCTGCCCGGCGCCAAAACCGCCGAAGCCGCCATCGGCCTCCTGAGTGGAAATAACAAAGCGGACGGCATCGTCGATCGCCTGGCCGGTCTGCGGCGCGGCGGCCGCGAGTACCGCGGTCATGGCCGAAAGCCCGGCCGCGGCGAGTAGCAAAGGTGTGCGCATGAAACTCCTCGAAGAAGTGAGCAGGACTGCGAGGGCATGGATTGCCCATGGCCCTGCCGAGTCGTGCGCGGGATCAAAAAACCCGCCGAGGAGCGGGCGGGTCAGGTGGATCGATCAATCATCGGTCGTCCGGCCCCTTTCTCTCGAAGGTGTGCGGAGCTGTGCAGAAGTACGGGTGACCTGGCTTCGCCGGGTGGCGTCACAGTTGCGGGACAGCGCCGGATTTCCACCGGCTTCCCCCGTCGGGCCCTTCGCACGCGACCAGGCTGCGAAGGGACTCCTGCATATTCAGTTGTCCAGCACGAACCATGCCTTGCAGCGGGGCTCAGCGTCAAGCGCGGGGGCGCTTACACCCAGCGAAGGAGGAACGGGCCCTGGCGGTCGATGGCAGTGATGGTGAGGTTGAGCTGGCCGCCTCCATGGTCGACCACGACGCGCAGGTGATCCGGCCCGTCGGCATCCGCCTCGGTACGGATCTCGGCGCCACCAGCGCTGATGGTCAGTTCACAGTCTCGTTCGAGGGTGAAGGCATAGCGGCCCGCTGGGAGATCCCACGCCGCGGAGGCGATGATCAGCCAGTCATCGTCGCGGAGCCCGGGGTATGGCGCGCGTTCGAACTCGATGTCCAGCGCGTCCACATGGCCCATGCCGTCGTCCACGCCACTGTTCGGGTCGTTGCCAGTGCGGTAACGCACGAACCAGT
>JALOAP010000470.1 GCA_023228745.1 Dehalococcoidia bacterium
AATGCTCGAACGACGGCGCGAATTGGTACGATCCAGAAGATGCGACGGCGGCCAAGGGCGCGGTGGAAGACGCCCTCACCGTGACGACGGGCAGATATATCCAGTTCACTCCGGTCGTCTGCAAGTTCATCCGCTTCAAAATCGTGGAGGCGACTTCGGCGGCGACGGCGGTCACGTTGGATCTGATTTATCCGAAAAGCAGATAGGTTAAAGGAGCGAGCGGGCGCGGCCGTTGCAGCGGCCTCACCGGGATAGGGAATCCGGCTGCCCGCCCTTAGATGCGGACCACTTACTACAGATAGGGAGGGAGTGCAAATGGAACTCGGAAGCGGCGTTGCGCTGGGAACACTCTTCGTTTCGGCTGGGGCTGTCTGCATCACGGCTATTAAATCAAAGAATGGCAACGGAAACGGCAACAAGCAATGTAAGGACCATGCCGATCTGTGCGCGAAAATCGCAGCCGGCGCTCAGGCTCAGGTTGATATGGACGCCTGGTTGACCAAAGTGGAAAAGAAGTTGGACGACGCTTTATCTTATCTTATGAGGGGGGGGCGAAATGTTTGAAACCATTATCGGCGGCCTTGTTGGGGGCATATTTCGGGTCATTCCGGAAGTGATGACTTACTTTGACAAGAAAAACGAGCGCGCCCATGAGCTTTCCATGCAGGATAAGCAGGTAGAATTTGAAAAGATCAAGGGCGCTCAGAAGATGGATGAAATCGGCGCGAGTAATCAAGGCGAGTGGAATCAGGGATATTTGAACGCCCTCAAAGAGGCTATCAGCGTGCAGGGGCAAAAGACGGGTTACACGAAGATCGACGCCTTCAACGCCCTCATGCGGCCACTGATCGCCTTTCAATGGGTCATTCTACTTTATCCGGCTTCCTTGATTGCCACTTTCGTTTTAAACGTCCTAGCCGGCGCTGATCCTTTGGTTACGCTGCAAAAGGTCTTCGGTCCCGATGAACGGGCAATTGCTGCGGGCATCATTAATTTCTTCTTCCTGAATAGGGTATTTGACAAGACGCGGGTATGAATCAATTTGCCGAACATCTCTGCATAACTTTTGAGGGGTATCGAGCAAAGGCTTATCGATGCCCCGCAGGCGTTTTGACCATCGGAATAGGTCATGCGATATTGCCGGGGGAGGAGTTTACTTCTTTATCCTTTGATGAGGCAAAGGCCGTATTAGCCCGAGATTTATCAAAAGCGGCCGCTTCGACCTTCCGGCAGTGTCCGGGCCTTTTGTTTGAATCTGAGGCCGTACAGGGCGCGATTATAGACTTTACGTTCAACCTTGGAGGCGGCCGGTTGCAGTCATCGACCCTGCGACGGCGGATCAATCAAAAGAACTGGCCGGAAGTCCGGAAAGAATTAAATCGATGGGTCTACGGCGGCGGCAAGAAGCTTAATGGTTTGGTTCTGAGGCGGGCGGCGGAAGCGAAGCTGATTTAACTGATTTCTCCATTGAGGATTATTCGCCCTCATTTATCATTGAGTTAACCGATACCGTGATTGTTTCTGATTCCTTCAGCCTTTCGATTTCCTTCCTCGCCTCGGCCAGTTGCATACCTAAATCAAGATTTTCTTTCATCCACTTATGCTCCATTTCAGCATAACGGATTTGTTCTTTGGCCAGCTCGCGGGTGAGGCGGGTGATCTCGGAGTTGAGCTTGTCAATGTGTTCGGTTGCCTCGTTGATAAGGTGTCCGTGATCTTCCATATCTAAGTCCAATTTACCAAATGCAGTTGAATCTTGATCGTATCCAACTATTCTTCCGTAGGCATCATGTATCGGTATTTTACTCATTTTCCCTCCCTTTCCTGTGCGGTTACTGTTGGGTTAGTCTGACCATCCTGGATACTCATGTTTCTTCTGCATTTCTGGCAGGCATTCTTTGCAGCATCTTCCGGCAAAGCTATAATGATATATTCGGTCAACAATCTTATTGCAATTATTACAACGAAGCTTCCCTTCCTTGATAAAATTCCAATCATAAACTTTCGGCGGTTTTATGCACAACGTGTCTGGGCCCCAAATATTAACACTTGCTTGGTACTTGTACCGTTCGCGCTTCTCTGTATTATCTCTCGACATAACGTGCATCTTGAAACCGTCTTTGACGAGCGTAGAATGCCTGTCTATCGATTCAAAATCATACGTCGGCCTTGCAATCCAACCGTCATCTATGGCAGATTGTCTGAATGCCAATGCTGCATCATAATAGTCTTTGTTATTGGTAAGTCCAAATTCATCGATGTCATTCATACTGTGCGGTTACCTCCCTACGAAATTATTGAGTTTTTGACGTTCTGCCATGGTCGACAACATGGGCCGCTTTTGTTCGTTAATCTTGGTAACATATTAATATTATTACGTTCATTATGGTCGACAACTTTGCTCCGTGTCGCAGGTTCAAATCCTGCCGCCCCGACCATTTCCCCTTCTAAGCATCTTGATTTCATTGACATTTTAATAAGCCTATTGACACAGTAAACGAGTGGTAAATTACCAAGGCAGCTTTTCGCATTGAAACCCCGACGCTCCCTTATGACCGCCGCCGCCATACTTCTTTGCGATGACAGAGACATCGACTTTCTCTGAATAAAGAGAGACAGTGAATTGTTTGCCATCGTGATAATAAGGCATAAGAATATCGTATTGTTTATTCCTGCCCCCAAGTCTGTCGCTACTTATACGCCCTCTGTTAACCGCCCAACAATTAAATCCCTCAAACGATAAATCGAATCCAAGCGACTTATTTATTTCTTCATCCGTCGATGCTTTGTAACGGTTTATAGTCTCGCCATCTTGTAATAGCCTTTTCCAGAAAATCTCACCGCTCTCTTTTGCCTTTGCATTTCCGGTATTCGGTGGTGGCAAAGGTTCTAATTCGTGGTCCATGCACTTCCACCAAAATTCAGAGTCCGGTTTTGTGTCGTGCATCTGAGAACCGGCAAAAAAGTTCTTTGTTTCTTCTCCGCATTTCCATGCCCATATATCACGGTCTCCGACGAGTTGAATCATGCGCGGAACGGGAAGATATGCTGACCGTTCTTTTTCATTGGATTCCCATTCATTTTCCGGCACAACTT
>JALOAP010000471.1 GCA_023228745.1 Dehalococcoidia bacterium
TTCGCGGCGATCCCGGAGCAGGTGTCCCCAGACTCCACGGTGTACGTCTTCCGGCCCGCCCGGGGGGTCGCCGCCGTCCCCGGAGCGACCGTCGCCGACGCACCGCCCTCCGTGGTGATGGTGTCGTTGCTGATCTTGTAGAGAACCGGGTCTTGCATCGGTGTCGAAGTCGGTACGAGCGCCGGGTCGGTGATGCGTTGCCCGGGGCCATCGCCAGCCTCTTCGCCACCTCCACCGCCGCACGCAACAAGGATGACGCCGGCCAAGAGCGCGGCCAGCCCGGTGAGGGCGCTTGTTCGTTTCACGTTGGCCATGCTAGGTGGGCCTGTTACCTAGCCGCAAGCTACGCCGCCAGTTCGGTAATTAGCGCGTAAGCCAAATCGCCCGCCCGTTCCAGGTCCCCAGGGTCGATAGTCGCGATGCTATCCCCCGGCGTGTGGAACTGGCCGAGGTCATTCGTTGTCAGAAAGATCACCCGCACGCCCGCCTCCTGGAAGCTCTGGTGGTCGCTCCCCAGGAAGGCTTCGAGCTCCCTTGGGGCCGCGGCGATACCAAGCCCCTCCGCCACCCGCGCCGCGATCTGCGTCAACTCCGGCGAACCGATCAGGTCGACGGTGTCCCCAAGTCCGGTCATGTCCAGGTTCACCATCACCGACGGCAACGTGCCGTCGCCGCGCATTCGCTCGGCCAAAGCCTTGCTCCCGAACAGGCCCGACTCCTCCGCTCCAAACGTCGCGAAACAGAGGCCATCGTCCAGGCCATCGGCGGCGAATGCGCGGGCGAGCTCGAGGGTCGTCGCCGTGCCGCTCGCGTTATCCAGGGCGCCAGGCGCCGCCGGCACGCTGTCGTGGTGCCCACCGACGAGGACTCGGCACGTCGCATCTGCGTCCGGACGCGCGATGACATTCTTCGAACGGCTCAGTTCTCCCGTCGCCTCAAGTATCACCTCGCCGCCAGTTTCCGCTGCCTGCCGCAACTCGCCTCCAGCAGCCTGGTCGACGCCCACCGCGGGAATGGTCGCGTCCGTCCCGGCGTTGCCGATGAAACTGCCCGGCTCGTTATTGATCACGATGAGCCCGCTCGCTCCCGCCGCCTGCACATTCGCAAGCTTCTCACCGAACGGCACCACTCCGCGATCGGAAATCGCCACTTTCCCTGCGAGGTCCAGGCCCGCAAGGCTCGCAGGGTCCGCGACACCGACAAACACGCTCTCGCCCCGCACATTCGCTCCCGGGCTGCCGTGCATGGTGTACGCCTCGAACTGTGCTCCACCGGCCGTCACCAGCCCCGCACGGAAGCGGTCGCCCTCGTATTCGAAGTCCATCACCTCAACGTCATAGCCGAGCTGCCGGAACTGCTCCGAGACGTAATCCACCGTCCGTTCATCTTGGGGACTGCCCGCCACTCGCGGCCCGATCTCCACGGAGAGGACGCGGATGTGCTCTATCGCCCGGTTACCTTCGAACTCGGCGGGGCCGTCTGCGCGTCCAGGTACTGTGCTTGCGGTGGCAGTGAGCGTGCTGTGTGCTGCGGTCTCGGTCCCCGTGGCCTGTGCCACGTCCAGCGCCGCGCCACCGTCCGGCTCCTTATCCGAGCAGGCTACCAGCCCCACGGTCGCCAGCACCGCAAGCAGCAGAAGGCGCACGCGAAGCAGCATCATTGGTCCACCGTAAGTGCAACGCTGTTAACCACAGGGAAATCGCTACCGCCGGAAGCGCCGGCGCAGCCGGTCCCACATACCAGGCGACTCAGGCTCGTATTCGATGTAGCGATCGCGCCAGTACACACCCTTCGGCTTTCCCAGGCCATTCGGCCGCGATGTCCGGAAGAACGAGCTCACGAACGCCCCGAGGAAGATCACCACCCCCGCGAACGACGCCCAGATTAGTGGCGCCCAGAAGTTCGAGAGGATGAGGCCACCAACCACCAGCGCTGCCCCTACGAACAGGAACGTCGTCGGGTTGATGTTCGCCAGCGGGTTCGGGCGGTGCCTCGGCGCCCGCGGCGGCGTTGGCCGCTTCTTCGTCCGGGCAGACATGATCGACACCGGCTTCTTCTCGGGAGCCAGCGGACCATCCTGGTCTAGCTTCGCGAGGATCTCCTCGATTTCGCGTTCAATCCTGTCTGCCATACGCCACCCGCTCAACAGTAGCCATTCTAACCGCGCACGTCGATGTTCAACCGTTCACCTGCCTGACGTTTCCATAACGGCGGGCACTCCCTTTGCTCCCTCGGGGACGATGCGCAGGGAACATTTCAGCCAGCCGGTCGCTCGACCACAACAGAAGGGCCGGTACGCTTCCCTGCAAACCACCTTTGCGGCGGAGGCGGGAATGGCGACTCCGATCGAATTCACCGGGAATTACGAGGACCTTTCGACCGACGGCGGCTTCCAGTTTAAGTTCTACTGCGAACGCTGCAACAACGGCTACATGAGTTCGTATCAGCAGAACAAGGTTGGCCTCGCGGGTGGCTTCCTGCGGAGCGCCTCGAACTTCAGCGGCTTCCTCAGCCGCGGTGCGGATACCGCCTTCGACGTCCAACGCGCCATCGGCGGCAAGCAGCACGACAACGCGCTTCGGAAGGCCGTCGTCGAGATCAAGCCCTTGTTCATGCAGTGCCGCCACTGCGGCGACTGGCTCTGCGAACAGATCTGCTGGAATCCCTCCGCCAATATGTGCAAGTCGTGCGCGCCAATCGCCGAGGAGGTCGAGACCCGCGTTCGCGCGCAGTTCGTCGAAACGCAGGTCCAGAACGACCAGTTCCTCGAAGAGAACCAGCGCATGAGCGTCAAGGCCAGCGAAGTCGCCGTCAACTGCTCGAACTGCGGCGCTGAGACCCTTGGCAAGAAGTTCTGCCCCGGCTGCGGCACGCGCACTCAGACCGCAGTCGCAGCATTCTGCGGCGAGTGCGGCGCGAAGAGCACACCCGGCTCGAAGTTCTGCGGTGAGTGTGGCGCGAAGTTTTAAACGCTACTTCGGGCTCGCGGGGCCGCGCCGTGACAGATAGCGGCCCGGTTCCGCGTTCAACGGCCGTGCCACGCGGTTCCAGCTGTTGATGGCGATCACCGCCCACGTGAGC
>JALOAP010000472.1 GCA_023228745.1 Dehalococcoidia bacterium
GGTTTAGATAGTTTTAAGCCTACACAGGCTGCATATGGACTGCAGTATCTGTGCGCAGCAGATGCACGTATGGAACAAAGTAACGTGCAGGGCAGTAAACTTTTAGGTTGCGTTTGGGAATATGCAGCCCAATACTATATTAACATCTTTAGTGGCACACAAAAAGCCAGCTGGAGGGACTCATGAGTAAGCGCATGAAAGCAACCCCACAACTTGTCGATGCTATCCTTGAAGAAGCAGGTGTAAAGTACATTATCTGGAATAAGGCTACAGATATGTACTATGCAGGCGATGGTATGTGGTTGAAACACCCACATGCCGCTAAGCAACTATCGTACAGGTGCGCTGTGGAGTTGGCAGGCGCAATTAACACTCAATTGGATGCTGCAGCATGTATTGTACGGGAGAAAGAAGATGCTATCCGCGACTGTGCCTAATTTTGTTGCCATAGACACGGAATGCACTGGACTGTGGACGTGGCGAGGGCATCGCGCCTTCGCCGCGTCAGCGGTTTTTCCTTCCGGTCGAATATTACATTGGCGAGACAATTTCATCGGCTTAGAAGACATTCTAAGAGATGCAAGTATAGATAAGGTGTTCTTTAATGCTACCTTTGATTTACAGATGTTAGAAGCAGAGGGCTTTGAAATTCGAGGCAATGTATGGGATGTGCGAATAATGGTACATCTTATGTTCTCTCGATCAGCAGCCCCCAATTTGGATGGTGCAGCTAAAAAGTACCTGCCTGCAGGTGATCGTAAGGTAGTCGAGGAACTTGATCAGTGGTTTGCTGACCACAAAATTCCTAAGAAAGAACGGGGCGAAAACTACAACATACTTCCTCCCGAGCTGTTAAAGAAACGCTGTAATGGTGACGCCGTACTCACAGCTAAGCTGTTTATGAAGTTATGGCCTACTTGTGTACGTACTTACATGCGCTTAATGGAGCAGGAACACGCGCTTATACCGGTAGTTAAAGAAATGACTCACCGTGGACTGTTCTTCGATCCATTGGAAGCTATGTCACAAGCTGAGCAATTGGATGCTATCATTGAAGAAGTCAATCTTTACTGTGAAGGTATTTTGGATATTGAAGGTTTCAATATTAACTCCGCAGCGCACAAACGTGCAGTACTGGAGCGAGCTGGTATCCTGCACCTTATTACAGAACGGACACCCAAAACAAAACAGTACAAGTTAAGCGACGAAAATTTACGAGGCTTGCATCATCCCGTGGCAGCTATGCTTAATGTGGGTAAAACCGCGGCATACTTACGCAATAGTTTCATCAATCAGATGCTTGAGCATGCGGTGGATAATGTAGTCCATCCTGGTTGGGATCAGTGCGGTACGGTGTCGGGGCGATTCACGACTTCGAAGCCCAACCTCATGAATGCACCCGGTGAGGGCGGCCACATGACGAGTGAAGAGCTGCAGGAACAGATAGATTTTACAGGCTATGATTTAGCTCCGCATATCAAGCGAATATTTCGGTGCCGTCCAGGATTTAGACACATACATGCGGATAAGAGTAAAGTTGAAGTGTACATGGCAGGACACTACTCTAAAGACCAGGTACTGATTGCTATCCTGAATAGCGGACGCGACGTGCATGGAGAGATTTCCCTCCGTATGTTTAACTCTACCGACGAGCATCTACGTGTGCGTGCTAAGCAGGTAGTATTCGGTTGGTTGTATGGGGCAGGGGAAGAAACCAATGCGAAGACTATTCAATGTGCTGTAAGTGAAGCACGTGAATATCGGCGGCTTATGCAAAAGATGATGCCGGGATTACCGCGTTGGGATAGCCAACTGAAAGAAGAAGTACGTATGCGTGGCTACATTGTAACCGACCACGGGCGACGCCACTACATATATCCGGGTGAGAGCTATATGTGCGTAAACCGTATGTGCCAGGGCACTGCTGCAGATGAAGTCAAATCTCGCATGGTCGCTTTGTACAACGAGTTCATACCGGAGTTTCCGGGGAGTACAATCTTACTAAACTACCATGATGATGTATGTACAGAAGTGCCGCTGGATTACGATGAAGAGAAGGCATGCAAAGTATATAAGGAAATTATGGAAGAGACATCCTTAGAGTATCGCGTACCGTTACCTGTTAAGGTATCCACTACGGAAACTACCTGGGCAGACCTTAAGGAGGTCGGAAAGAAAGTAGCATGAAAACCGTAACCGAGTATCTTAGGCAAGGACTGTTAGAGCGAGCAGGTATAGGCGAGGATGCAATACCTATGCCGCCCTTCGAAGTCTTATGGAAATCTGAATGGTGCCCAGAATTCGAAAGGCACATGCGTTATCGCCTTGTTATGGGTGCTTTTCGCTATGGTCGAAATTTTGCAAATAGACCCAAAAATAAGCCGCAATGGGATAGGCTTAAACGCATCATTCAAGAAGTAGAAGCCTATAAAAAAGACGGCAACGATGAAAGGTTGGTAGATGTCGCTAATATGGCAATGCTGGAATTCGGGGAAGGTAACCACCCCAAAAAACATTTTAGAAGTCGTGAAGCCGACGCAATCCACTGTGAAGAAAGGACATAGTATGCACGAATTGCTATTACAATTTATTTTGGAGATGGGTCGAAACGGCTGCTTGGTATCATTTGAAGTGAATAATGTACCTGGTGGGCAAGTATTTGTCATTCGCATATCATGGCATCAAAACGGAAACCGTCAATGTGTGATGGATACTGTCGAGATGAATAAACTCCATGAAGCGCCCATGGACATGCGAATTAACTACTGGCGACAACTCTACCAACATAGAGTAATTACGCAGAAAGGATGTCACACTAATGGCTGAGATATGGACACCAATGTTGGCTAAAACCTGGGATGATGTACCCGTTAAGCACAAAAAATTCCCATTATACGTACAGCCCAAAATCAACGGAATGCGTTGCCTTAAGGCAGGTAGCAAGTTTTACTCGCGTACAGGGACGCCCATTTTAAGCAATCCAAAACTCGAAGAAGCGGTGGGTAAAATACTCAACGGCATCCCGCTCGATGGCGAGCTGTACTGCCACGGAATGACGTTTGAAGAAAATCAAATGCTCA
>JALOAP010000473.1 GCA_023228745.1 Dehalococcoidia bacterium
CTCACCCGATGAATCAGCACAAGGCCGTCAGACGTATTCTTGATGTACTGCCAGTTGAATGGATTGAGCTTCATTTTTGTGAGTTGTGTTTTCATGGACCGGGTGAGATTCTTTGGATGCTTCATAGACCTGACCTCCTACTTTACTTTTCCTTGCTTTTGCAGGCTCCGATATATCGCCAGGACCTTACTGTCGCTCATTGCCAGGACTTTCTTCCTCCACACCTCGCCAGCTCCCGGATAAGCGGCGATGATGTGTCCGCGCATGTCAATTGTGGTCATAGAGCTTGTCCTCCTATTTAGGGTTAGTTATCTCTAAGTTCGGGTAAAGTTGGTTTTATCGCGTCACGATGACATTCTCATTCTCTTGTCAAGCCATTTTTCTAAACTTGAAACTGGGATCCTGATTAGTTTGTTGATTTTGATTGCCGGGAATCCGGCGGTATGTACGTACTGATAGGCTGTGTCGAGGCTGATGTTAAGCCTCTTAGACAATTGTTTTACAGAAATGTATTCTTCCATTGTAGCGCCTCCCTAAATAAAATAAAATTTATTGCTTGTCCGGAAATACTTCATCCAGCGTTGATCCAAGAGACCTGGCGATTTTCCACCCTACCGGTATGGTGGGGTAGCTGTTTTCGGCTATCACGTCGTAGATAAACGACTTGGATAAGCCGGTTTTCTTGATTATCTCCGATGTGCTTATTTTTTTCTGATTTGCAAGTTCTCTGATGCGGTTCATTGTTTTGGAACACCTCCCTCCTGTATCCAATGTACCATTTTGCCGGACAACCATCAACGGCAACTGTCCGTTATATCGTTTCATCTAGCGAATTTGTCACACTATAGCGGACATTACCGCCGAATTTCTTTAAATATCTACTTATTTTGGTAGTTTACTTTATCGGACGATATGGTATAATGTGTACGTTATATTGTGATGGACAAGCACAGAATAGAAAGGGAATGGGAAAGTAAAATGTTATTAGGAAGTACAGTAAAACGGTTAAGAAATGCTAGGAAGCTATCAGTAAGAGCACTATCGACAAAGGCAGGAGTATCGAAGACAACAATTAGCGACATAGAAAATGATAAGGAAATGAACCCCACGCGAGATACACTTACCCGAATAGCGGCTGCTCTTGGCGTGCCGGTGGGGTTACTCCTTCGAGAGGATGAGGCAATGAAAGAGATTGCCGAAGAACTGATGAAAAAAGCGCAATTCGGCGGCGGACTGGACAAACTTCCGTATGAGCAAAAGGCGGACATGCTGAAGGACATCTTGACTCAGGAACCGCAAGCATTTTATGAAGCGATCTCAAAAGAAAACTATGAAGGACCCCTGACCGACGATGAAGCGGCAGCGGTCAAAGCATATCTTAAAGTATATCGCCAATCAAAAAGGAGCTGATTATATGGCGAAAAGAAAACAACGGAAAGATGGCAGGTATCAAGGCTATGTTTTCCTTGGCTACAACCCTGACGGCACGGAAAACAGGAAATACGAATATGCAAAAACGCAAAAGGAATTAGATCAGAAGCTACTTGAATTGAGGTTGGCCATAGGTAAGGGCGAATATGTCAACGATAATACTATGACCGTGAAACAGTGGGCTGATTTATGGCTGAAGAACTACAAGAAGGGGAAGGAATACAAGACTTATCAAATGTACGAAACCACGCTGAACAATCACATTGTAAAAGAGCTGGGACATATGCGGTTGGTTGACTTAAAGCCATTCCACATCCAAGGCTTGATTAATGACCGCAAGGAGGGAGGGCTAACTAAAACTTTGATCAACATCCGCATGACCGCCAGGCAGATGTTTGAGGATGCGATTGAAAATGAGTACATGGTCAAAAATCCTACCCGAAAGTTGGACATGCCCAGCATCCGCAAACCGCAGAAAAGAGCATTGACCGATGAGGAGTTAAAGATCGTAAAGGCGGCAAATTTTTCCCTGAAGCAAAAGGCATTTTTCTATATCTTACTGTATGCCGGTCTCAGGCGTGGGGAAATCCTTGCGCTAACCAAAAAGGATATTGATTTTAAAAATAATATCATAAAGGTGAGCAAGTCAATAAATTTTAAAGATAACAAGGCAATCCTGAAACCCTTCACAAAATCTGAGGCAGGCATGAGAGATATACCGATACTTGATCCATTGAAACCTGTGCTGAAAGAATATGTTGACGGCACAAAAGGAATTTACCTCTTTGAGCCTGTCAACCGCCTTGGACTTATGACAGAGACTGCCTTCCGTTCCTTCTGGGCAACCATCTGGCGGCTGCTCAACAAAACCGCCGGTGGCAGTCATAAGAAAGAAGCCTTTGGCAAAATCACGCCCCACGTGCTCCGCCACACCTATGCAACCATGCTATACTATGCCGGTGTGGACATCAAACAAGCGCAATATTTGCTTGGACATGCCTCCGCCGAGGTCACCCTGGAGATATACACCCACCTAGACAAAAAGAAAAGTGCTCCGACCGAAAAACTGAACGCTTACTTAGCGTAGTCAAAACGTAGTCAAAACACTTTTCCCCGTACCGTCAAACCCTTGGCGCGCCCAGGAGAGCTCGAATCCCCAGCCTTCTGGTCCGTAGCCAGATTGCCGTCCGATTTTCAGTACCGCTTCAATGGTACATGGATTCCGTCTTTGCTGGGTTTCATCATATGTACAGACTTTGTTCGCTGTCCGGTTTGTTAGTACGATTTAGGCATTGATAATGTTTCGTGCGTAGTCAAAACGTAGTCAGGTCTGGTTTTAGGAATGAATACTGTGTCTCCTATAACAATATATGGCATAGACGAGTTTAGATTTGGACATTTGCTGTCGCTGAGCTTGTAAACCTCAAACGCTTTTCTTTCTCGCATCGCTCTATCCTCCGTTGATATATTGTTCTTTTTTTAGAACGCATGTTCTATTTACGCTTATCCCAAAAATATTGTAATAGAAAGGCTGCAAAAATTATCAGATGTGACACTGCCTTACAGTATATGCTTTTTATTGGCATATGTCTATAGGACATTTGGACTAAAAAGGGTAAAAAAATAGGCCCCCGAAGGGGCTGGC
>JALOAP010000474.1 GCA_023228745.1 Dehalococcoidia bacterium
AATCAGGGGATTATTCTGAGACCCGCGACCCAGGAGTCACGACCTGGCTGCTGCAGTATCGGGAGATCATTGAACAGGCCTCCCGTGGTGCTCCTACGGTCACGGATGCGGGCGTCATTCGATCTGATGCGGTGATGGAGGACCTTCAACTGGACACAGCAGATGTCCTCTTCTATCCGGATGATGTAGATCCCGATACAGGAGTGATGTTCTAATGGTGGGAGGGCTCATTCACACCTGCACCATCCAGCGGCAGTATGCACGACAACGGCTAACATTTACTGCAAGTGCAGGAACGCCGGTCATTGGGCAGACTGTAACTGGAGCGGATTCAGGTGAGGAAGGGGTCATCATCAGGATCGGGATGGGTGAAGAGGGGGTAGATGATTACATCATTATTGAGGCTGAAAACGCTGTTTTTACTATCGGTGAGGTTATCGGAACACCGACGTGGTCTGGAATTTTATCCACCCAGATAGACAGCAAGAATGCGTCCGGGGAACTTGAACAGTACTGGATAAATGATCAAACAGGGGTTCGGTGTCGGTTTTATGTGAAGTCCTCTGGATTCGGGCAAACGAGACATGATGCAGGGGATCTCGTAACTGCGACAATTGCTTGTATTCTTCCGCCTACAGTTACTATCGAGAGTTCTAAATATCGCATCGTTTCCGCGACGTCTGGTTATTCAGGCGTTTATACTATTGTCAATTTATATCCTCGATCATCTGGTGGGGGATTACACCATTACGAAGTAGGACTTTCGGAGGGGTTATGAATACGGAAGAATCAATTAAGTTGCTTGCTCGTTTAGACGAACGAACGAAGAACCTGACGGAACGCCTGGAAGTCTTCATCGAAGCGCAGGAAAAGGCATGTACAGTCCGGTTTGAGGACCATGAAAAACGTATCCGGCTGATCGAACGGTGGCAGTGGAAGGTGACCGGGATTGCAGCGGCTGCAGCGACTGGCGGGACGGTCTGCGGGTCAATCGTCGGCGTACTCGTCGGGCTGTTCTTCAGGGGGTTCTGAATGGTGCGGATACTGACTCCGGATGAACTTTCTGCAAAACTCAGCAGGCTTTCAGAATCACAGATACCTGCGATTAAAGAGGGGATGCAGGCAGCCGTGTTAAACGTGGAAGCCTGTGCGCGACGTAATTGCACCCCGGGTCAGTCCCCGTATGCCAAAGCACCTTACTCGGACGATCGTGACCCTCATCGAGAACCGCCTCACATGCGGGATACCATTGAAGGGACGGTGGTCGTTGAAGGGACTGCCGTCCGGGGCATCGTCGGAACGCCCAAGCATTACGCCCTTCCCGTCCACGAAGGGACGAGCAGGATGGAAGCCCGGCCGTTTATTATGGATGCGATCAAGGAGAAGGAGGAAGAGACACGCGCAATCTTGTCGAAAGCCCTTGAGGAAAGTCTTCGGAGGGAGTGTGTATGAGAGCAGAGATCTTTCAGGCGATTCGGTCGAAACTCCTGCTTGATACAGTCTTGACATCCTACATCGGAGAAGAACAAGTATTTCGATCAAAGCCAGGCGCAATTATCACTTTACCTGCGGTGACATTACAACCGAACAGTGAGAGCAGCGTCGTGCGAGCCGGGTACAACAATTCGAAAGTCCGGGATAATAACCCGGTCTTACAGGTCGGTGTCTGGGTCTCTGCTAATGCAGATGGTTTCCCCTGTTCCGGGGAGGACGCAGACGTCATTGTTGGCCGGATTGATGCAATCTTGCTGGATGCAGCTTCACCCATCCCGGGAACAAGTGGGTGGATGAAGGTCACATCCTCGCAACAGTACGAGGGCGATACGGGATTGTGGCATAACGCAGCCCGATACTCGTTCCGGTATAGCGTGATAGATAGTTAAGTTACGGAGGAAGAAATGACAACTGTAGCAGATTTTGAGGAGTACACCGATGTTCATGGTGTGATCACCATCGGTGGTGTGGTCCTCGCAAACGTCCAGTACGACGTAAAGTGGAAGCGCAATGTAGTCTCCGTGCCGCGGGCCGGGGCGAAGAGCAACCGGGAGATCCCGGGCATTCTGTCAGTAGAGACGAAACTTAAGAAGGTTCTGATCCACGATGATGCTCCGATCGTTCTTGGGTATTCACTGAACGACACACCCATCACAGGGGGCGCAGAGGCGCTGCTTGTCGCGTCCGGCGTTCTTGATGGCACGACCCGAGTCACGGATCTAACGACGACGACCCTTGCAGCGGCATCAAGGATCCAACTCACCCTGCAGACAAAGGACGTTACCGTCGGCGGGACGGCGACCCTGGTCGGTGAGGATGCGAACGGCAACCCGATCGCGGAAGTCCTGGTCGTCCCGGCAGACATGGAGATCGGGGATACCCTGACCACGGCAAAAGTGTTTGCGAAGGCATTCACCCTGACCACGATCGGCGTGGACTCTGCAGACGATACAGGCACGTTCAAGGTTGACGCCATCGCCGGAAGTTCAACGCTCACCGTGGGCGACCCGAAGGTTTTCGACCTGGTCGGCATGGTCACAAAGGGAGGGAAATCCATCCAGATCACGCAGCCAGACTGTTGGTTTGCAAACGGCGGCCTGACCTGGACTGAAGGTGGTAGCCCGATCGACGTTGAACTCGAGGTCCGGATGTATGACCCGAGTCTTCTCGAGGTTGACATCGTCGGATAGGTGAGTCATGCCGAAGAAGACTGCTGAAGAGAAGGAAGCATACCGGCAGATCCTCGAGAAGGAAAAGCCGGCCTTCCGGGCCATGCAGGAGGATGAACAGGCGAAGCAGCGGCAGTGGGGCGAAGAGATCGCCATGCTGGAGCGGCGGGTATCTACAGAGTATGAAGAAGTGGACCTGGGCGGCGGGGATACAATCGCCGTCCGGACAGCTCTGTCAGAAACGGAATCTGCCCGGCTGGGCGAACTGTATCAGGCCTGGTTCTCCCCTCTTGACCTCGAGCAGGTCACGCCAGAGGACATCGCACAGCGGAAGGAGATCGGGTATGAGATTGTGGCGCTGATCACTGCCAACCCCCTGATCACCGTTGACTGGCTGAAGGAGCACCCCGA
>JALOAP010000475.1 GCA_023228745.1 Dehalococcoidia bacterium
TGACTGGAATACCCCCGGCAGTTAAAAGATAGTTTTTGATGCAGGGTCGGGAGAATAAATCTCCCCCCTGCTAACAAAAGGAGGACATCATGGCCTGCGGAGGATGCGGCAAGAAATCTAAACCCGTAGCGACAAAAGGAGAGAATATGAAAACTGATACAGGGATACTGCTGGAATACACCGGAACGGCGGCTAACACCATGACGTTTAAAGGTCAGGCCACCGGAACGCTCTATCGCTTCGGCAACAATCCGGGGCACAAGCGGAAATATGTATACGCTCAGGACGCTCCGGGGCTGCTGGCTTTAAGGGGACAGTTCAGAGAACTCAAACCAGAGGCTAAACCAGAGCCAAAACCCGAGCCCGTAAAGACTGAAAATACCACACTGGAAACCGAAGTTAAAACAGTAACCGGCGAAGTCGAGGAAAGCCCGGTGGAGGTAGTCGAGCCGGAACCCTTATCCGTCAGGCAGCTTGAGAAGGTTGTTCCTGACAAGAGCCCGGAGGAACTGGCACTAATGCTGGCGAAAGAGAAGTCAGGGCTGAACCGGAAAACCGCTATAGAACTCATAGAGAAAGCAATCAAAGCAGGTGGATGATGGACGGATTAATTGAGGGCAGAATCATTCATTACGTCGCCTATAACAACCGGCATCTGGCCGGAATTGTTATCGGGTGCGTCCCGGAGAAGCGCACGGCGGATTTAGCCCTGTTCACCAATATGGCGAATGTCAACGGGGTTAAAAACTTTGGTTTGCAGTTCCATCAGGATGTGGCCTATGACGGACTCGACAAAAAGCCGGGCACCTGGCACTGGATAGAGAGGACTTGAGATGCCTGATTTCTGGTTAATAATTCTTATAATCCTGGCCACCTGGAGAATAGTAACCTTCCTCCAGGACGAGGCCGGGCCGTGGGACTTCATGCGGAAGCTCAGGGAGAGACTGGGTGTAATCCATGATGGAGAAGGAACGCCGATAGGCTGGCCGGACACACTGGCAGGCAATCTGTTTAAATGCTTCTGGTGCCTGTCCTTCTGGGTAGGCATCTTGATGTACCTGCTCTCACTGGCAACTTTCATTATACCCCTGATATTCGCCATCTCTGCCGGAGCTATATTAATCGAGGAAATTATACAGAGGCTGAAAAATGGCAATCGCAATACCTAAAACCCATTTATCGCTGGACAGGTGGGCGGAAATTATCGGGATGGACCCGAGGCATTTTAATCAAATCACTACCTCTGCCAAACAGGTGGCCACCTGCTCGACAGTCTGGAAGCAGTATGCCTGGCAGGAAAACGACCAAGTGAGCCGTGAAGACGTGGCTCAGGCCATCCAGCAGGCGGAAGAGACCATCGAGCAATATCTGGGGTACCGGCTTCTCCCCTGCTGGGAGGTAGACGAGAGAGTGGGTACTCCCCGGCCAGCGGATAGAACGCTCTTTTACAGCCAGTCCCTGGACCGAATGGGCTTTCCTTTGCATGTTCCCACGAAATGGGGACACTTCATCTCCGGCGGCATCGAGGCCAAAACCTTGATTGACACCCCGGCGGTGGTCTATTCGGATGAGGACGCGGACGGATACCCGGAAACGGCAACCGTAACCGTCAATACGGATATCGACCCCGGAGAAATCGCTGTTTATTTCTCAGGAAATAGTGCGGACGACCAGTGGCAAATCCGGCCCATCCGCAATATCGCGGTTGCCGGGGACAATATGACCATAACCTTATGGCGCCATCAGCTGGTAGAACCTGCCCTGTGGGAAGCTCTGGAACCCGGCCCGGTAGATGGCGACGACGATACTAATTTTGTGGATACCGTGGACGTATACCGCCGCTGGAACGACCCCTCACAGCAGGTGCAGCTGGTATGGAGTCCTCGCGCCGGCAACTGCGCGGATGGATGCTGTGAGAATGGCTACCAGTGGGGCTGTCTGAATGCCAGAGATAATAAGCTGGGACTGGTCTATTATCAGCCCGGTACCTGGAACGCCGAGACGGAATCGTTTGACGCGGCAAAGCTCTCGATATGCAGAAACCCGGACAAGCTGAGATTATGGTATTACTCCGGATACCGCGACGAGAGGCGCAGGTACCCGAATTTACAGATGGACCCGTCGATGGAGCGGGCGGTAACATTTTATTCTTTAACACTACTCGATAGGCCGATATGCGGCTGCAACAATCTGGAAAAGGTGGTAGGTAAATGGACGGAAGATTTGGGGCTGCAAATGACCACAGCCGAATCAAGTTCCCGGTACGACCTCAGCCAAAGGTTAATCGACAACCCGCTGGGAACCACCCGGGGAGCGATATTCGCCTGGGAGATAGTCCTGCAAAGGCAGCAAGGGAGAGCGGTCAGGTATTGAAAAGATTTATCCATACCGACGAGCAAGGGTTGAAATGGATAGTCAAGGCCCCTTCCGAGGCAGAGGCGGGTATGGGGATTGTAGTCGGACCTCCGGACATCTCCGGAACCGTACCCGAACAATACGAAAGGTCTTTGCACGCAGAATTATTTAACCGGGGATTAATCACGCGAGATGATGTACGGGCCAGGCCGCAGGAGATAGTCGCGGCCTTGCAGTCGGCATTAAAGATAGATGCAACGAAAATAATCAATTTATATCAGGGTAAAAAGGATTTAAGGCGGTGAAGACATGCCTTTCCCATATGATTTTACATTCATTTTTGACGGAATAAATTTTGGAGGCTACAAAATGAATAATGCAAGAAATCTGGCAAGAACCGAGCATTCTCGTGTCTGGCTTATCGAGAACCGGGCGGGGCCTGCCAACCCGCCAACCTATGAAGGATTGATGAAAGCCGGGGGGTTAAGCTGGCCGCAGGGGGATGTAACGCTTGAGCGAATCCCTGACCCCGAACACTACGGCGAATTTATCACCGTGGACAAGATACCCGGAGAGCAGGGAGTGCCCGGACTGACGGTCACAGCCAAATACCAGATGGAACTCAGCGACCTGCTGAGGATACTCAGAAAAGGTTGTGATTCCGATTTGCAAGTCCACATGGGGAAATGCAAAGACCCCCAGGA
>JALOAP010000015.1 GCA_023228745.1 Dehalococcoidia bacterium
TGCTTTCCAAAAGGGGTTACGGCGCAGGGACGGCAGTCGAGGCCCACCGCGGCCTCGGGCCAGCCTGCATTACGGGCCTGATAGCTGAGAGCCGGGAGCCAAGAGCCGTCAGCTATCCCGAATGGTGCCAGTCGACCCAGGCGGCGCGGGCGTCCCAGTGCGAGGGATGACTCTCCCAACCATGAGTCCGTTCGTCCACCCACTTCCAGTCCGACCAGCAAAGGAGCGCCATGTCCAGGTCGCGCCGGGCAAGGCGGCGGATCTCCTTCATCACGGGCGTACGGCGGCGCTTCCGCTGTTCGAACTTGTCGGCCAGGAGCACGATCTTCGCGAGCATCGGCATCGCAGGGGAACCGAGCGTGTGATCGCGTACGGCGGCAAGTGCTTCGTCGTCGGTCACTGCAAAGCGTTCGCGGAGGACAACCGCCGCGAGCGGGCCATGCAGCATGACCGGTGTGTGCTCGTCGGCCGGGGCGATGGCGACACCCGCTTCGCGCGAAAGCTGGAGCAACTCCGCGGGCGCATGGGCGCGGAAGAGGTCATGGCCCCAGACGGCGAGCTCGGTGCGTTCCGGGTCGACGTCCCACCGCCGGGCCAGGTCGAGCGCTTCGACCAGCACGCGCTCAACGTGACGGATCAACCCCTCGGGGCGCGTCTCCAGTTCGCTGCGAACCCGGCCGATCTGATGCTGGACGTTCGCGCCCACTAGCCTTCGGGGCCGAGCTTGCGCCCGCCCAGGAGGTGCAGGTGGAGGTGGTCGATCGTCATGCCAGCGGCGTCACCGACGTTGAAGGCGAGCCGGTAGCCGGGTTCGAAGACACCCTCGATGCGCGCCACCTCCTTCGCCGTCACAAAGAGACTGGCAAGCGTCTCCGCGTGGCTCCATTCGATCTCGCGGGCGCTCACGATGTGCTCCCTTGGAATGACGAGGGTGTGGATGGGAGCGCGCGGGTTGATGTCGCGGATGGCGAACACCTTCTCGTTCTCCACCACCTTCTCGACCGGGATGTCGCCCCGGCTCATGCGGCAAAAGAGGCAGTCATCTGGCATACGAGCATTGTAGCAGCGCGGCACCAGCCGCCTGCCACGGCCGTCAGCCGCCGGGGACGGAAAGGGAGCGCAGAATTGATATCTGGGCCCCTTGCATCGAGTGCCTACAAAGGAGTATGAGTGCGTATAACGTTGTGCCGGACATCCGTCGACCAAAAGGAGATCGAGCATGACAACAACTGTGACCACAAGCGCCAGTCTCTACGAACGGCTGGGCGGCGCCGGGGTCGTTCGCGCCATCGCGAACGACCTTATTGAGGCTCACCTCGCGAACTCCGAAGTGGCGCCCCGCTTCCGCTACGGCGACGCCGCCGAGATGAAGCGAGTGGCCTTCGAGTTCATGGCTTCGGGGAGTGGCGGCCAGGAAGGTTACACTAGCCGCGAACTGCGCGAGGCCCACAAGGGGATGAACATCAGCGACCACGAGTTTGTCGCGGTCTGCGATGACCTGCTCGCGGTGATGAAGAGCCACGGCATCGGCGCGCAGGAACAGAACGAACTGCTGGGGGATCTTCTTCGCACTCAAGGGCGACGTCCTGCACCTATAGGCTGCCGGGGGAGGAGCGGCTCAGGCCTGGGCGTCGACGCCGATTTCGTCCACGCCCGACTCCATCGGCTCGCCCGCAAACCGTGCCGCCACCCACTCGGCGACGAGTTCGCCGACGAGTGCCGGGGCACGTGTTAGGCCGTGGTCCTCTTCTTCGAGCAGGACGATGCGCTTCGGGTCGCTGGCTCGCTGGTAGATGTCCTCGCTGGCGGCAGCCGCAAGGATCGTGTCGCCCGTGCCATGGATGAGCAGCAGCGGCCGCCCGAGGTCGCCCACTTCATCCGTCCCGTACGTTTGCGAAGAGAGCGCCACGACGGCCCGCACGGCGTTCGAAAGCCCGCCCGCGCGGATGACCACGGCGCCGCCGAAGCTGTGCCCAACAAGGGCAATGTCGGTCGCGCCGATGCCCCGCAAGAAGCTGCACCCTGCGAGCGCATCGAGCACGCACTCTTCGAACTGGTTCGGGTGGCGGTATTCGAGCCGGAGCACGGAGAGGTTGTGGGTGCGCACGAGGGCGGGCAGGCGCCCGTAGAGCTTGTTCGCCGGGCCATCGATCCCGCCGAGTGCGCCACCGGCACAGACGATCGCGCCGGTGCCACCTTCGACCGGGTGGAAGACGCCGGAGATTTCGCCGCGGGTACTAATGAGCACGACGCGGAGGGCGCCGGGCACGCCTTCGAGCGGCTGCGCGGCAACGTTCAGCAAGCGCAGGCTGTAGTCCTGGGCAGGCTTCGCGGCGCCAGCTTCGTCCCACATGTTTCCGGGCATGGGGGCCACTATACGCGCGGGAAAGACGCTCCGCCGGGTGCCCCTATGCAAAGGAAGGAACGAAGGCCGCCAAACTGGTAACCTCTGTAATCGCAACGACCCCGGCCAGCGCGCGCAGACCGGGAACGTATCCAACCCCCAAGTTGAGAGGACACGTACATGGCAATTTCCTTTGAGGGCCAGGTGGCAGTCGTCACCGGCGCCGGGGCCGGCCTGGGCCGCGCCTACGCGCTCGACCTTGCCAAGCGCGGCGCGAAGGTCGTGGTGAACGACCTTGGCGGCGACCCGCACGGCCAGGGCGAAAACCGCGCTGCCGCGCAAAAGGTCGTCGACGAAATCAAGGAAGCTGGCGGCGAAGCCGTCGCCAACTTCGACAGCGTCGCCGACTACGACGGCGGCTTCAATATCGTCAAGACGGCGATCGATAACTACGGCCGCCTCGACGTCGTCATCTGCAACGCCGGCATTCTGCGCGACGTCGCTTTCCACAACATGAGCGAGGACGACTGGGACAAGGTCTTCGCGGTGCACATCAAGGGCTCGTTCACGGTGCTTCGCGCGGCGTGGCCGGTGTTCCGCCAGCAGTCCTACGGCCGCGTTGTGCTGACGACCTCGTCGTCGGGCATCTATGGCCAGTTCGGCCAGGCGAACTACGGCGCCGCCAAGACGGCGATGCTCGGCCTGATGAACGTGCTGAAGCAGGAAGGCGCCAAGTACAACGTGATGGTGAACACCGTGGGCCCCGTCGCGGGCACGCGCCTTACCCAGACGGTCATGCCACAGGAGATGGTGGACCGCCTGAAGCCGGAATACGTGGTGCCCGCGGTGACCTACATGGTCGCCAAGGAGTGCACCGACAGCGGCCTGATCATCGAAGCCGGCGCGGGCAACTTCAACCGAGCGGCGATCGTGAAGGGCCCCGGCCTGCAGCCCGGGCTGGACGACATCAAGGACGCCGAGTGGGTGCAGGCGAACTGGGACAAGATCACCAGCCTCGAAGGCGCCGAGCCGATGTGGCGCACCGGCCAGACGCTGCGCGAGCACCTCGCCGAGAAGCAGGCGCAGGGCTAGAGCGAGCCGAAAGGCGCAAGGCAAAAAGCGAAAGGGGCTCCCACGAGGGGCCCCTTTTCTTTGAGACGAAAGGCGCGAGGCGAGGGCGAAAGACTGCGTCTCTTCTCGCTTCCAGATTATTCGCCTTCGACATTTCTGGCGTCGAACTGGGCACTAAGCACTTTCGCCGAAGTCCTGCGGCAGAGGCGCTACCCGGCGCGCTGGCGGAAGCGGCCCCAGGCACTGGCGAAGTCCTCGGCTTTGCCTTCCGGGTAGTAGTCGCGCACGAGCTGGCGGCGCAGCGACTGCGGGTCGAACGTGCGTGTGCGCTTTTCCGGTGCGGGGCGTTCGGTGATAGCGGTGAGCTGCCGTTCGGGCATCGACTCACGACGTTCGACGCGGCGCAGCGGCGCCTTCCCGAGCGTCGGCTCTGCACCGGCGGCGCTGAGGAAGTCGAGCGGGCCGCGGTAGTGCCCGGCGTCGTACTGCAGCGCGTGGATGTCGACGCTGACGTAGACGGGCAGGCGGCCCCGTTCACGCGCCTGTAGCGGCCGGTTGCTGACGGCGAGCATGACGCGTTCGCCGAAGGCCGCCGCCTGGTCACGGGTGCAGCCGACGAGCACGACGGCGAAGCGCTGGTCATCGAGCCGGGCGAGGAAGTCGGAGTTGCGGGTGATGCGCGAAAGGGTCTCGGCGACGTGCTGGACTGCACTATGGAGCGTGTCCTGTCCCCACACCTGGCTCATCTCCGCAAAGCGCTCGATTTCGACGATGGCGAGCGTGAGCTCCTGGCCGTAGCGCTCGGCCCGGGACGTATCGCGGGCCACCTGTTCGATCAGGTTTTGCCGGTTCGGGAGACCAGTAAGCTCGTCGGTGAGCGTTATGTCGATGCGCTGATCCGCGGCGCACGCGAGTTCGCGGCGGTGTTCGGTGGCGGTCAGCCGCTCAGTGCGGTGGGCGAAGAAGACGGCGGCGCCGGTGGAGCCAAGGAGGAGCGCTCCGATAGGCGGCGCCACCACCGTCGCGGCGATCTCCCCGGCGGCGACTACTCCGAGAGCCGCGTACATGTTTCGCCGGCTCGCCCGGAGCGCGCTTCGCGAGTCGTTCGCATGCGAACGGCGACGCCCGCGACCGGGCTTCGGGATGCCGGGAGAGTGCACGACTCGATTCTCCTCTTCGCCCATGCCTCGAAAGGCATTCGACGGAAGTATCGACCGCGGACAGCCCGGCGCGGGGCGACGAAGGGTAACACCGGGGTGAACGCACGGGAGAGATAGGTGGCCACCACAAAGGCGCATAGGGCACCCGCAACCACGCTTGCGAGGCTTTCCTCACAGGGGTAGTCTTGGTTCGACAATTGAACAGGGCATGCCGCTGGGGGAGCCGAACCGGCTGAGAGTCCAGAAGGACAACTCCAGGAACCTGATCCCGGTAATGCGGGCGTAGGGAAGCGGCGTGGAATAGCAGCCCAAGGGCTACGCGTGACCACGTGCTTGCTTCCTTCGGTAGCTGCTAATGCTGCAAGCCGGAGGAAGCGATTTCCCCGGCTTTCGTGTTGCCCGGCAATCTTCGCGGCCTGCCCGAAAGGGAGATGCCGTGATCGTCGAAATGGAATGCCTTGCCAACCCCCTGGGGACCGCTGAGAACCCCTACGAGCACGTGGAAGCGGCCATCAAGGTCATCCAGGAGTCGGGCCAGAAGTACGAGGTCAACGCCCTCGGCACGACCATCGAAGGCGAACCAGACGAGCTCTGGGCGCTCATCCGCAAGGTCCATGAAGCCTGCCTCGCTGCGGGGGCGAAGAGCCTCGTCAGCGTCATCAAGGTCGAACAGGCGCGTGCGGACCAGCCGCAGCCAACGATCGACTCGCTGACCGGGAAGTTCCGGAGCTAGCAGGATGGCCACCACGACCGCAGCGCAGCCCGCCCCGGGACGCCGCGCGTGGTTGGCACGTGGCGCGCGCTACCTTGGTGCGCGCCTCGTGGAGTACCTGCCGCCATTTCTACTGCTCCTCGCGCTCATCGGCGTGTGGGAAGCGTGGGTGCGGGTGTTCGACACGAAGCCGTACGTCCTGCCAGCCCCGAGCCGCGTCTGGGATGCGTTCCTCGAAACGCGTTCCACGCTGCCGGGGCACATCCGCACGACGATGTCGGAGGCGCTCATCGGGCTCTTCTTCGCCTGCGTCATCGGGGTGACGCTGGCGGCGGTCATCGCGGTCGTGCCGCTCGTACGGCGGGTGCTCTACCCGATCCTGGTCGCCTCCCAGACCATCCCGATGGTCGTGCTGGCGCCACTGCTGATTATCTGGTTCGGCTTCGGGATGACGCCGAAGGTCGTCGTAGTCGCGCTCTACGGCTTCTTCCCCATCGTGGTGGCGACCGTCGACGGGCTGGTCGGGGCGGACCGGGAGATGGTCGGGCTGGTGCGCAGCATGGGCGCCGGGAGGCTGGCAGTGCTGCGCTATGTGCTCATCCCGTCGGCGCTGCCGGGCTTCTTCGCGGGGCTAAAGATCGCCGCGGCCTACGCGGTGCTCGGCGCCGTCATCGGCGAGTGGGTGGGCGCGGATTCCGGCCTTGGCCTATTCATCACGCGGGCGCAGTCCTCGTTCCGGGTCGACCGCGTTTTCGTAGCGGTGTTCGTCATCGCCATCGTCAGCATGGCGCTGTTCGCCGCCGTCCATATCGCCGCTCGCCTTGCCACGCCCTGGATCTATGTCCAGCGCTCGGAGGATTCGAAATGAAACAGTTGTCAGTCTTCGGCCGCCAGTCTCCGGCGAGCCAGGATCCGCCACGCCGGCGTGGTCGCTGGCGTCAGCGTGTGGGGATCGTGCTCGCCTTGCTTTTGCTGCCCACGATGGTGTTCTTCGCCGCGTGTGGCGGCGACGATGACGATAACGGCGACGACCTGGAGAAGGTCACGCTAATGCTGAACTGGACGCCGAACACGCAGCATGCCGGCATCTACCTCGCGCAGGCGAAGGGCTGGTACCGCGAGGCCGGCATCGACCTGGGCATCATCGAGCCCGCGCAGGCCGGCGTGGAGCAGGTGGTCGCCACGGGCAACGCGCAGTTCGGAATCTCCGTCCAGGAGGGGGTGATCCCGGCGCGCGAGCAGGGCATCCCGATCGTCTCGATCGCCGCCATCATGCAGCACAACGACTCGAGCTTCTTCGCGCTCGGAAGCGACAACATCACCCGGCCGAAGGACTTCGAAGGGAAGACCTACGGCGGGTATGGAGGGCCGCTGGAGGCCGAAATCCTGAACACGCTCGTGCAGTGTGATGGCGGCGACCCGTCGACGGTGAAGCACATCGAAGTTGGCAACATCGACTACCTCGCCGGGATGGAACAGGACCGCTTCGATTTCGTGTGGGTGTTCGAGGGCTGGGATGCGCTGCGGGCCCGCGAAGTGGAGAACATCCCGGTGACGAGCGTGCGCTTCGCCGACCACCTGGACTGCATCCCCGACTGGTACACGCCCGTCATCATCACCAATGAGTCGATGATCGCGGACCGCCCGGAGACGGTACGGAAGTTCATGGAGGCGACGGCCCGCGGCTACGCGGCTGCCATTGAGGACTCACAAGCGGCTGCCGACGCACTGCTCGAAGCGGCGTCCGAACTCGACCGCGAGCTCGTTGAGCTGAGCGCCCGGTACCATACAACCCACTACGTGGACGAAGGCCGCCAGTGGGGCCTGCAGGACGAGGCGACGTGGACCACGTTCGAAGCCTTCCTGCGGGAAGCCGGGCTGACCTCGAAGGAGATCGACGTGCAGGCTGCATTCACCAACGAGTTCCTCCCGAACCAGTAACGCGTGACACTCGCAATCGAGCTCCGGCACGTCTCTCACGCCTTCGACGGCGGAGCCGTGCCGGTGCTCGACGACGTGTCGGCCGGGGTGGAGCCGGGCCAGTTCGTCTCACTCGTGGGGCCGAGCGGCTGCGGCAAAAGCACGCTGATGCGCATCCTCGCGGGGTTGCTCGAACCCGACGCGGGCACTGCCACCGTGCACGGCAGGAGCAGCGTGAACCGCCCCGGTTTGGTCGCCTACATGCCCCAGAAGGACCTGCTCTTCCCCTGGCGACGAGCACTCGCGAACGCGACGCTCGGTGCCGAGATCGCTGGCGTGCCGAAGGACGAGGCCTGGGCGCGAGCACGAGCGCTCTTCCCGCGCTTCGGGCTCAGCGGCTTCGAGCGGGCCTGGCCGGCCCAGCTCAGCGGCGGCATGCGCCAGCGGCTCGCACTGCTGCGCACCTTCCTTATTCCCCACGACACCGTGCTGCTCGATGAGCCGTTCGGCGCGCTCGACGCGATCACCCGCCGCGAGATGCACCGCTGGCTCCAGGAAGTGTGGAGCGACGACCGGCGCACTGTCCTCTTCGTCACGCACGATGTCGAAGAAGCACTGATCCTCTCGGACGTGGTCTATGTGATGACCCGCCGGCCGGGCCGCATCCAGGCGCGAGTCGACGTGCCCTTCGACCGGCCCCGGGGCATCGAGCTCGTCGCCGACGAGAAATTCGTGCAGCTCAAGGCGCGCCTGCTGGCGGAGCTGGACGAGGGCATGAAGGGGTGACGCGAACGGCGTATGACGCACGAGGAGGGAAGCAGTCAGCTTCCGCGACGCGATAGCCTCGAAAGGCCTTCGAACCTGGGCCGTTCGGGCTTACACCCGGGGGTGGTAACTCGTACGATGGAGCCATCCTGAGGAGGTGTCTCTGCGATGACGCTTGAGCGACCGCCGATGGTCGGTCAGTACGAATTGGTGCAGGACTTCGATTCGCCGGAGGCCAGCCTGCGCGTGTTTCGCGTGTGGGCCGGCGGACACGAGGTGGAGCCGCACGTACACCAGCACAGCACGCAGTTCTACGTGGCGCTCGAAGGCAGCGTGATCATCCAACGCGACGGAGTGGAGACAGTCATCCAGCCGCACGAAATACTCCGGGTGACGCGCGGCACGAGCCACGGCGCCCGCGCAGCCGGGGCGGAAGCGCTGGTACTCAACATCTCCGTCCCGCCGCTACGCGCCGACGACCAGGTACCGGTTTCACCGGACGTCTACCGCGCAGACCTGCAAATGCCCTCCCAGGACTCGAACCTGGAGGACTAGGACAGTCGCCGGTCGCCAGTCGTCAGTCGCCGGTCGCGCGGTGGCTGGCGACTGTCCGCCGATTTTGCGCTCTTTTTCCTGACGGGAGCGGGGCCGATGCTATGATCGAGCACCATGTCGATAACCGCCGATCGGCCGCCAATCGAAGCTGACTCTCCCCCGGGAGCGGACCGGGAGCGGCTCCCCGCGCCCGACGAGACCATCTTCCGTCTGCGCCAGGCGATCCGGGACGGGCAGCACTGGTTCGAGGCCCTGCTCGATGCCGTCGGGCGGTGGCGCCTGCCGTTCGAACAGATCGACGGCCGCACCTACAACTACCTCATCGGTGGCGAGGCGTTCGACTGGCTGGTGCTGGCCGAACGGCTCATCGATGAGGTGCGCGACGTGGTCCCGGCGGGCGAGGTTGAGCGGCTGCTGTTCGAGGGCCGCTGGCCGATCGAGATGGACGACGACGAGTTCGCACAGCGCATCGGCGCGGCGAAGCACAGCGCACACCTGAACTTCCTCTACGGCGTGCTGGTCGAAGAGGCGCTGCAACTCAGCGTGGAGGAAGACATCCACAAGGAGTGCCGCAGCCGGGCATGGGGCCAGGACGACCGCGAAGACGAGACGATGTACCAGCGCGTCTATGGCGCCACCCGTGGCGAGCTCACGGCGCTCTACTACGAGGACACCGGCATCATGCTCGGCCGGCGGGTCGCGCTTTCGGAGTGGAGGGCATTCACCTACTGGCTCTTCAAGGCGCGCCTGAAGCGGCAGGACAAGGCGCGCGTGGCGAGTGACACCCGGCGCGGCCTCGCGCAGCTCACTCGCATGGAGCTGGCTGTGAGCGAACGGCGGCGCGGCGCCTCGCTCGACGAAGCGGACTTCGCACGGCGCTTCGCCATCTAGCCATCCTCTCTTCCCGGACGACCGGGCCTCCAAACCGGACCTATGGCCACTAAACGAACAAGCAGCCACTCGTCCATGATCGGGTCGCGCATGCGGAGGCATGTGGCGGTACGCACACTCGTTATGGAACTTTCGCCTCCGTCGCTGCGTCTGGTGAAGCGTGAAGACGTTCGGCAGGGGCAAACAATCGGCAGGGCACTGGCTCAATGTGCCGGCGCTGCTCATGATTGCCGGCCTGGTACTGCTCAGCGGCGTCTTCGCTTGCCGCGCCACGGAGGATGGGGGCCCGGCCGCCACCCCAACACCACCCACTGCCACACCACCCACCGCCACCGAAATACCCGCTACGCCGACACCCACGGAGCCGGCCTCGCCGACGCCGACGCCCGTGACACCCACGCCAACGCCGGCACCGGTTGCACCGGCGGGCGACCTGCTCGGGCTCCAGGCGGCCCTCCAGGCCGAAGTGGACAGCTACTGGCAGGCCGGGAACTACGCGTTCGCCGTGCGTGACCTGCAGACGGGCGAAACGGTCGGGGTCTATGGCGACCGGCCCCAGCTCTCCGCGTGCATCGCCAACCTCTTCGTCCTCCTCCGGGCAACGCTTGATGTGCAGGAGGGTCGCCTCAGCCTCGACCAGGTCGATGGCTTGATCGCCGCTACCACATGGAGTTCGAACGCGACCACGGCCTGGCAGCTTTTCGGTGTCGTTGGCGGCCGCGATGTGCTCGAAGGGGTACGCCGCGTCGGTGAACTCACTACCGCGCTCGAACTGCTGGACACGGTTATCGACCATCCACCGGCCTACGACGGGTACAGCCTCGGCATCAGCCGCGACAACTGGATCACGGCAGAGGACGCGAACCGCGCACTCGACGCGATCTGGAGCGGGGACCTCCTGGAGCCGCAATGGCGTGACTACCTGCTCGCTCACCTGGAGAACGTGAAGCCCGGGCTGAACTATTTGACCGCCTCGCTCCCCGCGCGCGTGAGCCACAAAAACGGCTTCTTCCCCTACTCCGGGGGCTACGTCGACAACGACGCGGGCATCGTGCGCTTCGTCATCGGTGGCCAGGAGTACGCATTCGCGATCACCTTCCTCTCGGAGGAGGTTCCGGTGAAGTACGGCGATATCCCGCTGGGACAGACCCTGGCCCGGATGACCTACGAATTTTTCGTCACGCGGTACTCGGTCGCCAGTGGCCAGTAGCCGGGGGCCGGCAATCGGTAGTCAGTAGCCGGGCCCCGGGGAGGCGACCTTCGCCGGGCGCGAACGTCCGCGTGGGAGGAGGAGCTGCATCGCCGTCGCGTCGAGCCAACGGCCGAACTTGTAGCCGACCTCCCGTTCGGTGCCAATGACGTCGAAGCCAAGGCTCGCGTGGAGCCGGATGCTGGCGGTGTTCGTTGCGTCGATGAAGGCAAGGAGCGTGTGGAGTTCGACCGCTTCCGCGTGCGCCACGAGGCGCGAGAGGAGCGCGCGGCCAAGGCCCTTGCCGTGCCAGGGCGGGTCGATGTAAACGGTGTCCTCGCGGGTGAAGCGATACCCGCTCTTCGGGCGGTACCACGAGAGGTAGGCGAAGCCCACGACTTCGTCCGCCACTTCGGCAACCAGCACCGGGGTGGTCGGGTCGGCAGTGTGTTCGGCCCACCACGCCTCGCGCCGCGCAATGGGCCACGGCTCTTCGTCCCAGGTCGCCGTCGTCTCGCGGATGGCATCGTTGTAGATGCGGTCGATCGCCGGGAGATCACCGCGAGCCGCTGGCCGCACGAGAAAGGCGTCCTCCACGCGCGAACTGTAGAGCGCGCGTGTTTCGCGGCGATTTCAGGCGAGCGTGCGGTCCAACCGATGCGCGCACGCGGTGCGATGGGTGGTGGGCACACGGCGCAACGAAGGAGCCCCGCGTTGCCACGGGGCTCGTGCCTGGAGCGCCGGTTTCCGGTGGCGCGCTAGGCGACGCCGCCGGGGACTTCCGTCTCGCCGTCCTGCATCGCCATCGCGGCGGGCTTGACGCTGACTTCGAGCAGTTCGGCGATGTCGAAGGCACGGATAGTGCGCGTCTCTTCGTCCGGCTGCACGGCGGGGATGCCGTCTTCGAACATTTGGATGCAGAACGGACAAGAGGTAGCGACGATGCTCGCGCCGGTGTTCGCCGCCTCCGCCGAGCGGAGGTGGTTGACACGCGTGCCCGTCTCTTCCATCCACATGTTGCCACCGCCGGCGCCACAGCAGAGACCGTTCTTGCCGGAGCGAGGCATCTCCACCAGGTTCACGCCGGGGATCGAGTTGAGGACATCGCGCGGAGCGTCGTAGATGCCGTTTGCGCGGCCGAGGTAGCAGGAGTCGTGGAACGTGATGGTCTGGCCGTTCATCTCCTTCGGCTTCAGCTTGCCGAGGTTGACCAGGTTGCGGAGGAACTCGGAGTGGTGCGTCACTTCGTAGTTGCCGCCGAAGTCCGGGTACTCGTTCGCGAAGGTGTTGAAGCAGTGCGGGCAGGCGGTGATGACGCGCCGCACGCCCAGTTCGTTGAACGCCGACGAGTTCGCCTCCGCGAGCGTGGCGTAGAGGAACTCGTTGCCGAGGCGGCGGGCCGGGTCGCCGTTGCAGGTCTCGGCCTGGCCGAGAACACCGAAGCTCGTGCCCGACTCGATCAGCAGCTTCACCACGGCCTGGGTGATCGGCACGTTCCGCTCCACGAGCGCGCCGGAACAGCCGACCCAGTAGAGGTACTCCTGGGTGCCGTCGAAGATGGGGACGTTGATGCCCTCGGCGGCGAGCTGTTCGATCCAGGTCTCGCGCGTGAGCTGTGTACCGCGCCACGGGTGGCCGCGCTGTTCGATGTTCTGGAGCGCCGCCTGGGCGGTGGCGGGTACGCTCGCCTTCTCCATCACCAGGTAGCGGCGCATGTCCACGATCGCGGGCACATGCTCGATCATCACCGGGCAGGCCTCGACACAGGCCATGCAGGTGCGGCAGGCCCAGAGCGATTCGTCCTTGATGTAGTCGCCGACGAGTTCGCCCTTGAGCTCGGTCGCGGGGTCCTTGCCAGCAATGAGGAGCGGCCCGGCGTGGTTCATGTAGGTCTTGAGGTCCTGCATGATCGCCATGGGCGAAAGCGGCTGACCGGCGTTCCACGCCGGGCAGGCATCGGTGCAACGGCCGCAGCGCACGCAGGTGTCGGCGTCGAAGAGCTGCTTCCAGGAGAAGTCCTGGAGCTTGCTGGCGCCGAGGGAGCCGCCCTCCTCCATGATCTTTTCGAAGTCGCCCATGGGCGCGAGGTAGCCCTGGCCATGGCCGGGGCGCTTGAAGAAGGCGTTGACCGGGGCGAACACGATATGGCGGAACTTCGTCATCGCCATGAGCGTCAGCAGGCCGAAGGCGGCCACGACGTGAATCCACCAGCTGCCGACGTGCAGATCGAGCACAGTGCCCTGCGCGACGCCGCCAACCGTCTTCGCAATCACCCAGCCAACGGGCGACCAGTAGGACCAGTTCTCGTTTCCGGCGGGAATTTCGTCGCCGGCAATGCGCAGACCCTCGACCACCAGGCCGGTGAACAGCACGAAGCCGAGCAGGCCAACGATGATCGCATCTTCCGTCGGGCGCTTGTCCCACGTGAGCTTGCTCGGCGGCTTCACATAGCGGCGGTAAACCGCCATGCCCACGCCGACGAGGCCGACCACGCCGAAAACGTCACCGACGAGGCTGTAGACCAGGTAGACCGGCCCCTCGAGGAAGAGGTGGTGATCGTCGGGGTTGCGGAAGAGCAGTGGGAGGTAGTCGTCGAGCGCGAGCAGGGTCGTGACGATCGTGAGCACGATGAAGCTCGAGTAGATCATGCCGTGCATGACGCCCGCGTAGCGGTCGTTCTTCACCCGGCTGGTGCCCGCTCCCATGGTGAGCGCGTTCGTAAGGCGGGCGCCAATGTGGTCGGTGACCTTCCAGCCCTTGCCAAGGCGCCAGACGCGCACTCGCTGGATGAGCGCCCCAAGGATGATCGCCATCGAGCCCGCGAAGATGAAGTACATCAGCCAGGGGAGCTCGATATTGAAGAACACCTCGCGCGAGGCCCTGTCCGATGTGCGCGCGGTTTCGAAGGCTGCTATCGCCGCAATGACGGCGGCCGGGACAACAAGGCCGCCAATGCTCGAGCGGAGGCGAAACCCGCGTGAGGGTGCCGGGGGGTTCTGCTCGTCGCGTGCGGGTGGTTGCTGGTCGGAACGTCGTGCTTGCGTCATGAGGCGTCGGCTCTTGGGTTCGGCTTCGGGGCGCGCTGCGTCCCCGTCCGGATTCGGGCCTGATCCTACCCGTAACCGGCAGTGAACGCGAACCAGGCTCAGGTTTCGCCAGTAACCGCTTCCCCCGGGACCACGATCTTCAGCCCGGGCACGAGCCCAACGAAATGCCGGCGGTTGAAGGTGAGCAGGACATCGACGCCCGCATCGCGCGCCGTCGCGGCGATGAGCGCGTCGTAGACGCGGCCGCCGGTGATGCTTTGCGTGGCCAAATTCGGAAGGAGCTCGATGCGCTGGTCGACGGCAAGGCCCACTACCACACCATTGCGCAAGTAGCTTTCGTCGATCAGCCTCCATGCTGTTCTCGGCGGAAGCCGCAGGTGCGCCGGCAACCGCGTCGCGACGGCGTAGGTTTCGAGCAGCGAGTGCGCGGCCAGACACATCTCGTCACCGGCTTCCAGCAGCCGTTGGAGGTGTCCGCTCGCGGCTACGTGGTGAGGGTGCCAATCAAGGATTGTCGCCACCAAAACGCTGGAGTCCGGCAGGAAACGAGTCGTCACTCGCCGGCGGGCCCGAAGGGATGGAGGCGAAGTTCCTCGATGATCTCGTTCACCTCTTCCGCGCTCACAGTGGGCGAAGGCTCCTCAAGGACCGCGACCAAGAAGGGCCCGCGCCGCTCCAAACGGTAGGCGCCGCTGGGCGTAGCTTCGAAATGGTCGCCACACCATCGCAACTCCACTTCCATGCCCGGCTCGATTCCCGCCTGCTTCCGCAACTCGTCGGGAATAGTAATCCGGCCTTGGCTGTCAACGGTCGCTCTCACGCTCTCAAGTGTAGCATCGCCGGACAGAGAAGCGGGCCGCGGCGATGTGCCGCGGCCCGCCTTGGTTTCGCCGTTCGGCGCGCCTACACCTACGCGAGGTTGTCGTGGCTGGCCGTGCCGTACTCCTTGCGGAGGTCGTTCTTCAGGACCTTGCCCATCGGGTTCCGCGGGAGCTCGTCCACGAACGCAACGAACGCGGGCGCCTTGAACGAGGCAAGCCGGCTCTTCGTGTATTCGATCAGCTCCTCGGGGGTCACGGACTGGCCTTCGCGCAGCACCACGACGGCCTTCACCACCTCGCCCCAGTCGTTGTCGGGCACACCAATCACGGCGGCTTCTTCGATGGCCGGGTGGTCTTCGAGGCAGTTTTCGATCTCGCCGGGGGAGATGTTTTCGCCGCCGCGGATGATCAGGTCCTTCTTGCGGCCGGTGATGTAGAGGTAGCCGCCTTCGTCGACCTTGCCGACGTCGCCGGTGTGGAGCCAGCCATCGATGATGGCCGTGCTCGTGGCGTCGTCCTGCTTGTAGTAGCCCTTCATGACGCGGTCGGACTTGACGCAGATCTCACCCTCTTCGCCCGGGGGCAGCGGCCGGTTGCGCTCGTCCATGATGCCGATTTCGACATCGGGCATGGGTTGGCCGACAGAGCGGAGGCGCTGCTCCTTGATCTCCGTATCGGTGCTCAGGTCGTGGTCATCGGGGCCGAGGAAGGTGAGGGTCGCCGTCGATTCCGTCTGGCCGTAGGCGTTGATGAGGCCGACACCCTTCGGCGGGAAGATGTCACAGGCGCGCCGAACCACCTCATATGGCATGGGCGCGGCGCCGTAGGTGATCGTCTTCATGCTCGAAAGGTCGTAGGAATCGAAGTCCGGGACTTCCATGATCCGCTTGAGCATGGTGGGCACGACGAACGCGTGATTCGCGCCTTCCTGCTGGACAGCCTTGAGCCACTCCTCCGGCGTGAACTGCGGGAGAATGATCAGCGTCCGGCCGCTCCAGATCGCGAGCATCATCGTGGTGGCGCCGGCGACGTGGAAGAACGGCGCGGAGACCAGCACCTTCTCGTGGACCTCGGGGTCGGCCGGCTGCTGGTTCGTGACGTACGCCGTCATATCCATATAGGTCAGCTGGACGCCCTTCGGGGCCGCCGTCGTGCCGCTGGTGAAGATGATGATCGTGGCATCGCTGTCGTCGACTTCGACCCAGGGCTCTTCATCCGAGCCGCCAGCAAGGAGCTCCTCGTAGTCGAGGTACCCTTCGCGGCCGCCGTTGTAGGCGACGAAGTGGCTCGTCTCCGTGAGTTCCGGGCGAATGCGTTCGACGAGGTCGATATAGCGGTCGGAGACGAAGATCGCCTTCGTCTGGCTGACGTTGAGCATATAGGTCAGCTCTTCGTCCTTGGCGCGGTAGTTCAGGGGGACGAAGGTCACGCCGAGCATGGCGCAGGCGTAGTACGTAGTGACGTAGTCCGCGCTGTTGACGGACATCACAGCAACCTTGTTGCCGCGTTCGATGCCGAGGCCGCTAAGGGCGTTCGCGAGCTTGACGACGCGCAGGTACATCTCCATGTACGTAACCCGCTTGCCCTGTCCGCCGACCTCGACGAGCGCTTCGCGTTCTGGCACGACGGCCGACGAGATCTGCAGGAACTCAACTGTGTTCATGAATGCTCCGGTGTGAAGGTCGGTTTTTTCCGGGCAGGACCGATGCGAGCGAGGCCCGTGCCGAAGGAGTTGCGGCGCGAATTCTACCGCGAACCTGTGAAGTGAGGCGAATCGCGCCCTAACCTCGCACCGGAGCGAGAAACCACCCGAGCTCTCCGGGCGAGGTGCCACCATCCAGGCAGCGGGAGTGCTCCGCGACCTGCACTTCAGCTCGACGACGTTTTCACTGTGCTCAGCCCACGGGCCGCCTGACCGCATTCGACAAGAGAGACCGGGCGAGACAGAATCCCGCCATGCCTGAGCCCGTCCTCTTCGACATCGACGCCCGCGGGGTCGCGACCATTACCCTGAACCGGCCCAACCGGTTAAACGCCATCAATATGGCGATGCGCGACTTGCTCTGGACGTACCTGGAAGCCTGCCGGGATACCCCGGACGTGCGGCTCATCCTCTTCCGCGGCGAAGGGGCGGCCTTTAGCGCCGGGGCCGACATCTCCGAGTTCGGCACCGCACCTTCGGTCATAGATTCGCGCCGCGCCCGCCACGACCGGGACGTATGGGGCGAGTTGCTCGCACACCGCTGTATCACCATCGCCCGCATGCACGGGTACTGCTACGGGGCGGGCCTCGAACTACCGCTCTGCTGCGATGTCCGTATCGCCGCCGAGGGGTCGCGCTTCGCACTCCCGGAAGTGACGCTCGGGTATATCCCCAGCGCGGGTGGCACACAAACCCTCCCCCGGATCGTGCCTTCCGGCGTGGCGGCCGACCTCATCATCAGCGGCGAACCGATCGGCACGGTAGAGGCCGAACGCTGGGGGCTCGTGCAACAGGTGGTCCCGGCGGAGCAGCTCGACGCGGCTGTCGATGCGGAGATCGAGCGGCTGCTCGCGCTTCCCGGCGACGAAGCGACAGCTCGCCGGCGGGCCATGGTGCAAACGTAAGCACGGCTTCGCGCGTGACCTGCGCGACCGGTGCCCTCGCGGTACCCTCGCCCTTATGGACGACTCGCAGGCTGCCCCCGCGGTCCGGCCACCGGTTGCGCTCGGCTGCTTTGGAATGGCAGCCGCGGTCGTCGCGATCGTCGGCGTGGTGATCTTCGGGATCCAGTACCTCGAATCGGGCACAAGCACGCGCGTGGCGCTTGGGCCCGCCGCATCCTACGCACCGAGCTCCATCACCTTCGAAGCAGAACACAACCTGTACATCGTGCGCATGGGCGACGGCACCTTCTTCGCACTCTCGGACCTGGACGCGGCGAACCGTGCGAAGCCCGGCAGGCGCTGTCGCGTCTCGCTGATCCCGACGGATGACCCGGCACTGCCCGGCATTTTGGAGCTCCACCGGAACGACTTCAGTCCTCGCGCGGCCGGGTCGACGGCCGTCTTCCGCGAGACCTGCAACGGCGCACTCTACGATGCGACCGGCGTGCGCCTGAACGGCGAGGGCCTGAACCTCGACCGGCACGAATACAGCGTCGATGACAGCGGCCGCCTGGAGGTGAAGACCGCGGTTCGCCACTGCACCCGCCACGAAGGGGCAGATTACTTCGCACCGGTCGACTGCCCGTAGGAAGGCGAACGGTATCGGCCCTCATCGGGACGCGCCGGTCCTAGCCGTCTCGTGCCTCGCCGTTTTCGCCTGCCAGGCGAAGGAGCTGGCGGCACCTGCCACCGCTGGCCAGGGGGCAGCGAATCGCGGGGAACTCCTGGGCGAGCGGGAGGCCAGCGGCTTCATGCCAGCCGTGGAGCCGGTCGAACACCGCGCACTCGTAGACGTCCGCGATACCGGCGCGGGCGATATTCGCCGCAACGAAGCACTTC
>JALOAP010000476.1 GCA_023228745.1 Dehalococcoidia bacterium
CGGCGACGGTTGCCGTATGTGATTATGAGCCGGGCATGAACATTTCGCCCGCGTTCTGAGTTTGGAGCTTTTCGAGCGCGCCCTGAAGCGACGCGCCTTCGAGATGGTAGAGCATCCGGAGCGCTTGTTCGTCCCAGATGAGGCCCTGGGACTTGAGGAGCACCACATTAGCGACCGTCTCCTTGAAGTCCTCGGGGAGGCCGTCTTGCCATTGAATCCCGATCGATTCCAGCTTCTCGGCCCCGGTGGACCCCCGCGCGGCTTCAAATGCCGTGAACGTCTGGAGCTCGGCTCGAATGATGGGATCGACGACGAGCTTGAGCCGGTCCACCTTCTTCAAGGGGACGAAAAGCATCAATCGGAGAGCCGTCCCGGATATTTGGGCTCCGAGTTCAGCAGGCTCAAAACAAGCGGCGCAAGTCTCGGATATGATGTAGAGCTGCCGGATTAGGGCGTCAATTTCGGCGAACGCCCCGGAGAGCTGCCCGTCCCATGTGACGTACCCGGGTGCGGCTTTGCCTTCCTCCACCGCGAAAGCCTTCCGCTTCCCGTCGAAAACCCAGGCCCCCGATTCGGTCTTTATGAACGCACCCGAATCCTCGTTAGCGTAGAACATCGGCTCGGAGTGGACGTCCAGTATCCGCCCTATCCGCGTCAAACGGGCTTCCATCCGCTTGACGATCGAATCCAGGTCTTTGTAATCGTCGATCAGTTTCCCGCTTGAGGTATGTAGGTTCCGCACCTCAAATATTAGAGGTCGATCGACGCCCGTCTCTTCGATCGTCGGGGCCTCCCCCCCGCCCATGATATAGCCCGAAGCCGAGACGACGTACTCGCGGGTCTCGATTTGGCCGGGGCGGTGGATGCGAACGCGGAGCTTACGCTGCTGGATGTGATCGACGTATCCGAGATCTTCGAGCCAGGCGACGACGTGCTCTTTGGTTCGCCCGTATTCATCGACGACCCCGAAATATCGGCCGGGGTGGACGACCTGCAGCTTGACCATCCCATCCTCCATATAGCCCTCGATGAAACCATGCCCGAACCGCGACACGTCGATCTGGCGAGCGTGCTGGAGCTTCCAGTATTCGGTTCGGTCGATGAAGGCCGAAAGGTACTTCTGCTTTTTGGATTCGGGGTCTTCGTCTCCGATGGCGCGTGGGATCTCCCCGAACAAGAAGTCGGCCCAGAGCGTCGATATTCGGCGATGTAGGTTGAGGATGAGAATGATTTTGTTGTACTCGGCCGTCTGGCTGGAGAAGAGGTCGAGAAGCGCCCGGAAGACTTTCGTGTGCTCCCCATCGAAAAGGTGTTCGTTCTCTTCGTACCTCTGAAGCCGGTCCTTTTCCGATTCCGGTGGCCAGGGTTGGCCGACGGCGAGCGCGGCTTCAAGATCTCGAATCATAGAATCCTCATCTGCCTAAGTTGTTTTGCGGCTTCCCTCGCAGCGTAGCGGTTGCCGTCGCATATATGATCAGGAGATCCCGATCCGCCTTTCATGTACATATCAATCCCCTGTTGTTGTTTTTTCTCATCCCAGAGCAGATCATTAAATCCCCAGATAGTCTTTTCGCATTTTTCGTAAACCTTGAGCTTCCCCGTAGCGAAGAGGGTCGATATGTCCTCCAGGCCGGGCATGATCGAGTTGTCGGCTGCCCGGACGTGTGAGATATGCTGATAAGGAGATTGCTTAAGTTCGCGGATGAATCCCGCCTCCTCCGGGGGTACCAGGATCTTCGCGGCGACGGGCGATCCGTTCCAGTAGCAAATCCGGGCGATGTCCTCGATATATTCGGGGTTCGTCTTTTGCTTGCGCTGGATAACCGAATCCCAGTAGAACTCCCGGATGATATACCAGACCCCGCCCGACAAACCCCACAACGTCGCGGCGAAGGGGTTCGCGGTTCCGTAGTCGGCACCGACGAGGTACATGGTGAAGTGGTCCGGAAGAGTCGAGACGACGTAACCCGCCGACGGGTCTGGATCGAAGAATTGGAAGACCCGGCCCTCGGCTGCGACCCAAAGACCCTCCACCCAGCGACGATACCAGATCGTCCCCGGCGCATACATCGATTTGATCCAAGCCTTGTACTCGTCGGAGAGATGGGGGTTGTCCTCCATCGTGAAATGGTAGAGCTTTGCCCGGATGCCCGGATCGTCGGCCCTCTCGACGATCTGACGGTGGAACCAGTGATTAGGGTTTTCGGGGTTCATCGTCATGATCGCTTTGGCCCCCGGGATTCGGAGACGGGACAAGGCCATCATGAAGAACGACTCCGGCCAGGTCGTCACCTCGTCGCCGTACCAGGCGTATAACGTTTTGCCCCTGATCTTAGATTCTGACTTGGAATCGTTGGCCCCGTAGATCCTGATCTTGCGGTCGTAGAGGTAGACGATCCCTCTGCCCCGGTTCTCTGAATACTTCGATCCCAGGAACTCGGCGAGCGGATCGAGGACGTTGGCTTCCAAGGTCCTCTCCGTCTTCCCGATCATGGCGAGCGGATAATGTTTCGGGGTCCTTTCGACGAAGGCAGCCCAAGCCTGTGCGCTGGTGACGGTCTTCCCCGACGAGACGGAGCCCCAAAGGGCGTATAGCTTATGATCTCCATCCAAGAAGTCAAACGCCATCTGGCGGTGCTTTTGCATCACCGGATGATGGGGCATTTTCCAGCCGTCGTAACTCATCGAAAGCGGCTGCGATACTTCCGCGCTCGTCGTCATCGTCATCTGATCCACCAGTCTCTTTTCGCCTCTGTTCCAGAAGCCGCTCCAACGCCGTTGTCCATTGCATCAAGCCGAGAGGATAACGAGACTTTGGGAGAATCGCCTTCAATTCAGATATCGCTTGATCGATCAGTAAAAGCCGCTCTTCGGGGCCGAAGGTTGATAAATCAATCTCCGCGATGGATTCGGGTTTAGGAATTGTAACCTTAGGTTGATAACCTTTTTTCGGAGGGCGGCCTTTGCCTTTGCGAGAATACCCTTCCTTCTTCGCGATTCTTGAGACCGTCGGCTTCTTCCCGCCATCGCCTAATCGCTTTGCAGCGATCTC
>JALOAP010000477.1 GCA_023228745.1 Dehalococcoidia bacterium
CCTTCCCGCCGGGCTTGTCATATGCCGCAAGCCAGGCCTCTTCGAGTTCAGGCATCCGAATGTAGAGCGCCCGGAAACGATGCTGGCAGGCGGCCTTCGCGAGTGCTGACCCCAGGTACGTTTTCCCTGACCCAGTGAACCCTTGGAACACGACGTTCTCGCACCTCGTGATGAACGTGCAGGTCGCGAGGTTCGCGATCACACCCCGATCGATGCCGCGCTCCTCGATAAGGTCGATTCGGCGGAGCTCCGCATCAGGGTAACGCAGGGCAGCACGTCGGATCAGGCCGGTGATCTTCTGCCCCGTGAACGAGGCATGCGCATCATCAACAGCGAGCTTCAGACGCTCCGCGAACGGCATCCCAACCGTGATGACGTCGTCTTGCATCTCGAACGAGTCGGCCAACGCCCCGACCCCCATCTCGCGGAGTTTGTGCTTGGTATCGGTATCGATCAACGTCACTTGTTCTCACCCCCGTAGTAGGCCGCGCCACGCACATATCCGGCAGGAGTCGGCGTATCGGTCACGCTCGTAAACCTTGGAGAACGTCGGCCTCGCTCGTCTTGTTTTGACTCGAGAATTGGCCGCAAGTGCGCATACCTGGGCGAACGCACCCGACTGGCAAGGGCAAGCTGGCAGGCGTTCTCAACGCGCGCGTGTGAGTATCGACGCGTGAGGCGGAGCACCGCTAGCGCAGGGTTCAACGCTTGCTCGGCGACGGGCACGGACTCGAAGATTCGGTCGATCACTTGCACGGTGTGCTCGCCGATCCTTGCCGCCCAAGCGCGCACGCGCGCCTCGTCCCATTCCTGGTACCTCGGTCCGTCAGGCAAGTCGCTGTCACGGGTGCGATACTCACCTGTGACACCTTCCGGGGCGAGCGGGTGCGAGGCCAGCCGGTCACCGCCCAGGTAGATCTCGACCGTCCTGGACGTGACCCGCAGATCAACAAGCTCGCCCACATGCATGTAGGGGACGGAGTAGTGGTTCTTCTCCCACACGATGTGCCCATCGCGGCCGACTCTGCGCTGATAGATCCATTGGCTGATCTCGTACGGCACCTGAGGGAGCGGCCGCAACAGCGGTCGTTCCTCTGTGTCGAACACGCTCCGTCTGGAGCCTTGCCGTTTCTGGAACGGCGCGCTGTTGAGCTGGGTGACTTGCTCGTAAATTGCAGCTCGAAGCTCCGGGAGCGTTGCGAACTTCTGGTGTCGGAGCGCTGCGATCACCCACGTCGCGATCGACCACACCGTGTTCTCCACGCTCGGTTTGTCCTTCGGTTTCCGGGGTCTGCCAGGGAGTACCGCTGCGGAGTAATGCGCGGCGAGTTCCCGATAGGCGTCGTTCAGCACGATCTCGCCCTCGCGAGGGTGCTTGATCACTCCGGTCTTGAGATTGTCCGGCACGATCCTGGGGGCCGAACCGCCCCACCATTCGAACATCGCCACATGGCATTCAAGCCAGGTGTCCTGGCGCATATCGAGTGCGGGTTCGACGAACGCGTATCTCGAGAATGGGAAACACGCGACGAAGAGGTAGACCTTGCGGGTGTCACCGCTGACAGGGTCGGTGAGTTGCATCGTGGGCCCTGACCAGTCGACCTCGATCGTCTGCCCAGCTTTGTGACCGACCCGGGAAGTCACGCCGAGGGTCCGCACGTGCTGGGCGTAGTTCTTACAGAACCGGTCATATCCCATGCCCGCAGCACCAGCGGCGGCGCAGGTATCGAGATACTCGGCATGGAGGAGTTTGAGGGTGACCCCAACCTTGCCGAGTTCGCCATGTACTTCGTCCCAGTCGGGCTGCAAATATCCGCTTTCTCGGACGCCGACGCCGGGGAAGAGTTGTTCGTATACCTCCCGGTCGCTCATGCCTGCAGCTGTCGCCCATTCCAGGCCCTCACGAGCGGCTGCGCGTTCGACCTTGATCACGCTATGACGAGAAACGCCTTGCGCTTCGATCTGCGCGAACGAGAGGCCCTCGGACCGGAGTCTGAGCACCAGTCTCGCGTTGATCTTTCGTACCATCAGAAATGCTCCTTCTGCCGCGCGGATAGGACACGCGGCAGAAGGAGCCTGCCAGGCCGGTGCTGAAACCAAATACTGCGATCACGGCGCGCCGGTGCTCACCCGCAATAACGCTGGTGCTCAGAAGACCAAATACTCAGTCATGCTCGAGCGCGGCAAGCCCGACGTGACGCTGGCATTATGTTGGCATTGCTGGTCGCGGTACTTTGAGCCCGTTCGGTGGGCCTGCGTTCTTTGCCATTGCTGCGCGTACTGGTGCGAGGTCCCAGAGCACGGAACGGTCCGCGTCTTGCAGGGTTACGTAGATGCCGGTCATGCGGCGTTTGGCGGGCTCTGGATGCCATTTGAGCGCGAGGAAGCGTGCTTCGCCTGTGGTGTCGGTGAAGCGTTGCACGAGCGCGACGGGATGGTCTTTTGGTTCGCGCATGATAGCCCATGTGTCGGTGTCGATGCGGATGGGTGCGGGGTTTGGCATGTGTCCTCCGTCCTGGCTGCTGCACCGTGGAGGCTACCTGGATCCTCGGACAGTCGCCGTTTAGGGCGCATCGACGCGGTACGGGACCCTGTATGCCATGTGCGTCATATGTCTAAATTTCTGCAAGATTGGCGGCACCTGCAAGGGTTCTAACCTCTAGCTATGCTTGCCTCATGACCGAGAACTTGCCACCAAACACAGACCTTCCGGTTGATTCGCAACCTCTGGGCACGAACGATCCGCAAATAGCGCCAGGCAAGCCGAGCCAGAAGCGAGCGCTTTTCATTGGCGCCGCTGCGCTCGTTGGCGTCGCGGTTGTTGCGGCCGCAATCATCATTCCGATCACAATGGCGAGCGAATCGCGAAAGAGCCAGATCGTCGATGCTGTCGAAGTATGCGGTGTCGAAGCTGGCACGTACGCGATCCTTGACGACGGAAACGCCGTCGATTTCGATGCGGCCGGCCTGATCATTGGCGCTGACATCGACGACGTGTTTTGCGTCCTTGACGAACTCGGTGCACCACAGTCGATCGAGTCAAAAATCG